>CAJOLG010000011.1 GCA_905235315.1 uncultured Solobacterium sp.
CATGAGTTTGTCTATCTCTTCACCATCGATGACAATGCATACTTTATGACAGAGATCCCGCAGACCGGAAATGCCATCTCCCTGAACATCAATTTCGTGCGGCATTATGAACCCCGGGTTCTCGGATTTGCCTGCGTTACCGGCTGGCACCTGTACCGCTGGCAGAAGAACAACCGCTTCTGCGGCGCCTGCGGAAGCCGGATGGTTCCGGACGGAAAAGAGCGTGCGATGCGCTGCCCGGAATGCGGGAATATCATTTATCCCCGGATCAATCCGGCGGTGATTGTCGGAGTGCTGAATGAAAACAATGAGCTCCTCATTACCCAGTACGCCATTTCACACGGAGAATACCGCCATGATGCGCTTGTCGCGGGGTATTGTGAAATCGGCGAAACCGTGGAGGAATGCGTGATCCGGGAAGTAAAGGAAGAAACCGGACTGTCCGTCACAAATCTCCGTTACTACAAATCCCAGCCATGGTCCCTCTCCGAATCCCTTCTCTTCGGCTTCTTCTGTGATGTGGAAAAAGGAAGTATTCAGCTGGACAGGCAGGAACTGCGGTCTGCGGTATGGAAAGCGCCGGATGACAGCTTTGATGTGCCGGGCAACGCATCCCTGACCGCGGATATGATTCGCTGTTTCCGCGATGGAAAGGTAAAATATGGAGTTTAATCAGATTATCTATCAGATCTATCCGCTTGGATTCTGCGGGGCACCGAAAGAAAACGACGGCGTCCTGCAGCACCGGATCCTGCATGTCTGTGACTGGATCGGACATATGCAGAAACTCGGGGTTACCCGGGTGCTGTTCAACCCGGTGTTTGAAAGCGACCGGCACGGATATGATACCCGTGACTTCACAACGCTTGACTGCCGCCTCGGCACAAACGAGGATTTTCAGAAGGTCTGCGATGCGCTTCATACCGCCGGCATCGGCGTCATTCTGGACGGCGTGTTCAACCATGTCGGCCGGGGATTCCCCTATTTCCAGGATGTTATTCAGCGGAAATGGGACAGCCCGTACAAAGACTGGTTCTATATCAATTTCAATGATTCCTGGGCCCAGGATGGGTTTACCTACGGAAACTGGGAAGGGCACAACGAACTGGTCAAACTGAACCTGCAGAACCCGGAGGTCCGCAATTATCTGTTTTCGGCAGTGGATTCCTGGATCGACACCTACCGCATTGACGGCATCCGGCTGGATGTGGCCTACTGCCTGGACCGCTCCTTCATGCGGGAGCTCTCAGACCGGATCCATGCGGCCCATCCGGACCTGATCCTGATCGGAGAAATGATCGGCGGGGACTATAACGTGCTTCTGAACGAAGGCGGCCTTGACAGTGTGACAAACTACGAATGCCGCAAGGGTCTGTTCTCTTCGATGAACGACCATAATCTGTTTGAAATCGGGTATTCCCTTCACCGGCAGTTCGGGCCGGAGCCCTGGTGTATTTACACCGGCCGGCATCTGCTGAGCTTTGCGGATAACCATGACGTTGACCGTCTCGCCTCCGCACTTTCCGATCCGCGGGATCTTTACCTCACCTATGATCTGATGACTGCGATGCCCGGAATCCCGTGCATCTATTACGGCAGTGAATGGGGGCTTGAAGGAAAACGGACCGCCGGCAGTGATGATGCGCTCCGCCCGTATCTTGAGCATCCGGAGTGGAACGCCCTGACCGATCATATCGCTGCGCTTTCGGCCATCCGGAAGAACTGTTCCGCTCTCACCTACGGCGATTACCGGCAGCTGGTTACCGCCAATGAACAGTGGGCGTTTTCCCGTACGGACGGAAACGGCACCCTCTTCTTTGCGCTGAACATCTCGGATGCGGATGCGGAGATCCGCTGTGATGTGCCGGAAGGAACCGAACTTCTGACCGGAAAAAAGACGGACGCCTCAATGGGAATCCGTCTTGCGGGCAAATCTTCTGTCTTTATCTATCACCGTTTCTGATTCATTCGTTGAAATACTCTGCCGCTTTATCCATCGACATTTCCGCGTAGGTTTCGCCGGCTACCTCGTAACCGATTGCGAAGATCCAGCAGGCGCGGCGCGCACCGTCCTCATCGTTGGGACATGCCTTCAGCTGCGCTGTCGTATTGGGGTAATAGAGCGGCATTTCATATTGCAGGAAATGGAGCTGGCCGTCAATCGTTTCCGGATCGTATCCGTTATTCTTACACCATGTGAACAGATTGTCCTTGCGCTCTCCGCCCCACTGGCAGAGCCCGTAGTATCCAACTCCGTTATCCGCTGTGGAGTTAAACCGTGATTCCCGGTGCATATTGGCGAGAATTCCGCAGGCCTGCGCTCTGTTCAGGCCCATTGTGCCGGTCAGGAAGTTATAAATCTGTCCTTTGGGATCCGAGGAATTCGGAACCGAACTGCCGGGCGTCGGGGTCGGCTTTGGTTCATTTACCGTCACAGCGATCGTGCGCTCACTGCGGTTGCCCGCTTTGTCAAGCGCTGTAACTGTAACCGTGTACGCTCCGGCCCGGCCGGTATCCACATTCGAGACGACCGTAAAGGAACCCGGTGCCAGTGTCTCCGCATACGCAAGCGTACCGTCGGTCTCATCCGTTACCGAAGCGATCAGACTGCCGGGACTGAAACTGTCACCGACATTCAGTACCGCACTTTCCGCCGACAGGGCGATGACCGGTGCGGTCACATCCGCAGGAGCTGCGGAGGGTGTCGGGGAAGGAGACGGTGTCGGTGAAGCAGACGGCTCCGGAGTCGCCTCTGCTGTTTCCGAACGCTCGCCGACAATGACTTTGAACGCTTTCACCGTCCGGTTTCCGAACCGGTCGGAGGCGTTCACGCGAATCACATAGGTTCCGGTGCGGGAAGCGTCAAACCCTCCCGTATCCACCTCAAAGTCCAGCCTGCCGTCCACGGGATCCAATACCGATTCCACATTGGTCTTCGGATCATACGCATCCCCGGGCGCAATCTGAACAATACTCTTTGAAAGGGAAATGATCGGTCCCATCAGGTCTTTTACCGTAAAGACCTTTTCATATTTCCGGTTGACAGAATATCCTCTGTCCGTCGTTTTTGTGACGGTATATACCACCGTCTGGTCGCCGGTTTTCATGGTATCCACGGTTCCCTCACAGGAAAGATCACCGCCGGCTGCCAGAACATAATCTGACGCATGGAAATCCCCGCCGTATTCCACGGTACTGTCGTCCCGGAACTGGATCGTCAGAGTCTCGTAGATCGCCTGCTTTTCTTCCGCTGTGAGACCTTTCTGTGCGGTGCGCTGCGTCGTAATCCAGAAGATCAGCGAACCGAGGGCACCGACAAAAATAAGGCTCAGAAGCACGGTCATAACGCCGCGCAGGCGGCTGCGGTCTCTGCGGGGTTCAAACTCCGCTTCGGTTTGTTCCGGGGGGTTGGACGAAAGCCGGCTCTCCCGCTGTTTCAGTGCAGCGAGAATCGCATCCCCGGCCCGGTTCGGATTCTCCGGAATCGGTTCCGGTTCGGATACCGGCGGTTCTGCCGCTGCGGGTTCTTCCGTTACTGCAGGTTCTTCCGGTTCCGTGATGGCTTCGAGTTCCGCATCCGGCGCAAACGATGTCTGCAGGAGCGCTTCCATATCTGCCGGAAGCGGTGCGATTGCGACCCGCTGTTCCCGGGTAAACGGTGTCAGGAAGGCAATCCTTGCGCAGTGAAGCGCCGGCCGGTTCATGATTTCCGTTGTGCCGCCGTAGAGTTCATCCCCGATCAGCGGATGTCCGGCAGCGGACATATGGGCACGGATCTGATGTGTACGGCCGGTTTCAATTTCAACTTCAAGTTCGGAAACGGAAGCGTCCCGGACATGAAATTCATTGACGACCCGGAAGATCGTTACGGCAGGTTTGCCGGACGGATCTTTTGTGATCCGGCGGCGTTCTCCCTCCGTTTTGGCAATCGGCGCATCAATCATGCCCTGTTTGATATCAAAGATTCCGGACACAAATGCCGTGTAGTCCTTGTTCAGTTTGCCTTCTTCCCGGTCTTTGGAAAGACGGGCTGCCGCAAGCCGGTTCTTTGCGTAAAGAATCGCACCGCTGACATCTTTGTCCAGGCGGCCGACCGGACGGATCACAAAATCCGTCTCCCCTCTGCGGCTGTAGTACGACTGCAGGATCGTTCCCATCGAATCATCCAGATGTCCGTGCACCGGATGGCAGGGAATGCCGGCCGGTTTGTTTACCACAACGACATCTTCATCCTCATACAGGATATCCGGCTCCGCATCCACAACCGGATATTCCCCGGTCGAAACTTCCGGAAACCGGAGGGTCAGGGTATCCCCTACCCGCATGCGGTCGTTGACCCGGATGCGTTCCCCGTTCAAAAGAATCTCACCGTCAAATTTCAGACGGGAGATTTCTTTTCTGGACAGATTCAGTTCGCGTGTCATCACCTTTCTGACACTGCCGTTGTCTGAAACCGGCCAGTCCGCAAGATTCATCTGGTAGGTAATTTCTTTTTTCATGAACCCGTTTCTGTTTTACCGGAACGCTCCGGCACTCTGTCAGGAAATCTGTGAACGCAGATAACTGTAGATAAATTCATCCAGATCGCCGTCCATGACACCCTGGATATTGCCGGCTTCACATCCGGTTCTCAGGTCCTTGACCATGGTATACGGCTGGAATACATAGGAGCGGATCTGGGAGCCCCACTCATTTGCCTTGACCTCGCCCTTGATCTCCGCCATCTTCTTTGCCTGTTCCTGAATTCGGATCTGAAGCAGCTTTGATTTCAGCATGTTCAGGCACGCCTCACGGTTCTGAAGCTGGGAGCGCTGGGTCTGGCAGAAGACCGTAATATTCAGCGGCTTGTAGGTCATACGCACCGCAGAGTCGGTTTTGTTTATATGCTGGCCGCCGGCCCCGGAAGAACGCATGGTGACCACTTCCAGGTCCTTGTCATCGATTTCAATGTCAAGGTCATCCTCAAATTCCGGCATGACTTCGACACTCGCAAAACTGGTATGACGGCGGGCGTTGGAGTCAAACGGAGAGATGCGGACAAGCCGGTGAACTCCGTTCTCCGCCTTCAGATAGCCGTACGCCATCGGCCCTTCAATCTGCAGGCTGCAGGATTTCATGCCGGCTTCTTCCCCGTCCTGATAGTCCAGAACGTTGACTTTGAAGCCATGGCGTTCCGCCCAGCGCACATACATCCGGTAAAGCATTCCTGCCCAGTCCATCGCTTCCGTGCCGCCGGCACCGGGATGGATTTCAAGAATGCAGTTGTGGTTGTCATACGGCCCGCTGAGAAGGACCTGGATCTCAAATGCATCAAAATCCTTCATGACACTGCGGTATTCCTCTTCGACAAGCGCCGCAAGATCTTCGTCAAACGACTGATTCAGCTCCGCTACCGATTCCGAAAGATCGTTCATCGATGCGGTAAGCCGGTCATGACTGTCCACCAGCGCCTTGAGGGTATTGTTATTGCGGATCAGCGCCTGCGCCTTCTTCTGGTCGTTCCAGAAATCGGCAGCGCTCATCGCTTCTTCATTTGCGGCAATCTGCTCTCTCTTCCCAGCCAGGTCAAAGAGAGGAGCCAAGCTGCTCCAATTTGGCCTGGCAGCGGGCGATGCCCTGTTTCATTTCGTAAAGTTCCATGGTTTCTCCTTATGCCTGTTTCGGCGGTTCACTGTTGTTAATGACGACTTTGACATTCATACAGTAGGCGACAATATCCTGTGCGATACTGTGCATCATGTTTTCAAACATCGAGAAGCCTTCGGTGACATACGCCTGAAGCGGGTTGTCCTGCGCATAGCTGCGCAGACCGATGCCGTCTCTCAGTTTGGACATCATATCGATATGATCAACCCATGCGCGGTCAATCACTTCCAGTGACATATTGCGTTCAAAACTGCGCATCTGCTCGCGTACCGGAGCGATCTTCTGATCGTAGGCATTCCATGCCCGCTCATTGATCAGAGCAATCGCTTCTTCCGATGTCTTTCCGGTAAGGTCGCTCTCGGTAAAGAGATCCCCAAAGCCGTTCTTCTTCAGTGAGGCTATCAGGCCCTGCACATTGAGTTCCGCATTGCGGGACTCCGGATCGATATTGGCGCCGACCGTATCGGAAATGACACGCTCAAACATCTGCCGGATAACGGTATGCACATCCTCGTGATCAAGAATGTAGTTTCTCTGGTCATACATGACTTCACGCTGCTGGCGGAGTACGTCATCATACTGAAGCAGTGTCTTACGGGCATCGAAGTTGACACCCTCAACCCGTTTCTGTGCCGAGTTGATCGACTTGGTTACCGTCCTGGATTCCACTGCGGTATCCCCGAGCGATTTGAAGATTCCCTCCAGCCGTTCGCTTCCGAACCGCACCATCAGGTCATCCTGCACGCTGACGTAGAACCGGGATTCACCCGGATCGCCCTGACGTCCGGAACGTCCGCGCAGCTGGTTATCGATACGTCTTGATTCATGACGCTCACTGCCGAGCACACAGAGACCGCCGAGTTCCCGGACTCCTTCGCCGAGCTTGATATCGGTGCCTCGGCCGGCCATGTTGGTCGCAATCGTAACCGCGCCTTTCTGACCTGCCTTCGCGATGATTTCCGCTTCCCGTGCGTGGTTCTTCGCATTGAGCACTTCGTGGCGGATCTTCTGCTTCTTCAGCATTTCGTGAATGAGTTCGGAGGTTTCAACCGCGATCGTGCCGACAAGCACCGGCTGGCCTTTTTCATGCCGCGCCTTCACCTCTTCCACAAGGGCATTGAACTTGGCATCCTTGGTTCCGAAGATCGCATCCGGCTGGTCGATTCTCGCAACCGGACGGTTGGTCGGAATCTCATATACCAGCATGTTGTAGATCTCCGTGAATTCCTCTTCCTCGGTTTTTGCGGTACCGGTCATGCCGGCGAGCTTGTTGTACAGACGGAAGAAGTTCTGATAGGTGATCGTCGCAAGAATCGTTGTCTCCTGACGGATCGAGATGCCTTCCTTGGCGCATACCGCCTGATGAAGACCGTCTGACCATTCCCGTCCCTTCATGAGACGGCCGGTATTCGGGTCAACGATATTGATTTCATCATTCTCGGTATCGACGACATACTCGACATCCTTCATCATGATGTAGTTTGCCTTCAGCGCCTGGCCGATCCGGTGCAGGAGCTGGGTATGCTCGAGGTTATACAGGTTGTTTACCCGGAACACTTTCTCTGCCCGGGCAACGCCTGCCTCCGTCAGCTGTACCGTACGGGATTTGACATCCACTTCGTATTCACCGGGTACGACGATCTCATCCCCTTCGCTGATCTGTTCTTTGAGACTCTTGGCAAACCGGTCTGCCTGCAGGTACAGGTTTGCGGTCTGGCGCATACCGCCGGAAATAATCAGCGGCGTCCGGGATTCATCGATCAGAATCGAGTCAACCTCATCGACAAGCGCGAAGTTAAGACCGCGCTGCACACGGTCTTTCGCATTCTTGACCATGTTGTCGCGGAGGTAGTCAAAGCCAAGCTCCGAGTTGGTTGTGTAGGTAATGTCACAGTTGTATGCGGCCCGTTTCTGTGCCGGGCTCAGCTGACGCAGGTTAAGACCGACGGTCAGCCCGAGAAAACGGTGAATCTGTCCCATCCATTCCGAGTCACGCTCGGACAGGTATTCGTTGACGGTAACGACATGCACACCCTTTCCTTCCAGGGCATTGAGATAAACCGCCATGACCGAAGTAAGGGTTTTTCCTTCACCGGTCTTCATTTCCGCGATGTCGCCTCCCTGCATGACCGCAGCACCCATGACCTGCACGGGATACGGAAACTCGCCGATCACTCTGCGGCAGGCTTCACGCGCTGTCGCAAACGCTTCGGGAAGAATATCATCCAGCGTCTTCCCTTCCGCAAGCAGCTGCCGGAACCGGGGCGTTTCCGCCTGAAGTTCTTCGTCACTCATCGCTGCGTATTTTTCTTCCAGTGCGAACACCGGTTTCACTTTTTTCTCGATTTCTTTTAAACGCCGGCCGTCGACATTTAAAATTTTATCCAATACTCCAGCCATAATAAAAACCTCCTGATGGTCTGAATCAGCCTTGTTATTATAACTTTATATAGACAACACTTCAAGAAACCGGGTTTCCTGCCGTTGGATATCACATAAAAATGGCCGCCTCACAAGGAGGCGGCACAAAAAGAGAAAGCATCATGTCCGGGCTTCGGACTTGTCGTTATTTTTTTGCTTTACGGAGCGCCTGATCGAGATCTCCGATCAGATCCTCCGCATCTTCGATACCGGCGGAAATGCGAAGCAGATTCGGCACGATGCCGATTTCCTTCTGCAGTTCCGGGCTGTAGGATTCGTGCGTCATCGTCGACGGACGGCAGATCAGAGAAACCGTCCCGCCGAGACTTACCGCGAAGGGAAACAGCGTCAATGCGCCGACGAAGGTTTTGAGATCATAGGTCTCCTCATTGAAGAGGAAGGAAAGCACGGCGCCGGCACCTTCTGCCTGACGCTCCTGAATCTCCCTGTTTTTATGATCGGGCAGACCCGGATAGTACACTTTCGTGACTGCCGGATGTGCATTCAGATACTCTGCGATCTTCTGCGCATTTTCCTGTTCCCGTTCCATCCGGATCCCGAGTGTCTTGATGCCGCGCTGAAGAAGAAACGCGTCAATCGGAGACAGAACTCCGCCCAGGGTGTTATTGATGAAACGCATGCGCTCATTCCGCGCGGCATCGTTGGTAAGAACCAGACCCGCCAGCACATCGGAGTGGCCGGAATAGAACTTCGTGGCAGAATAAACAACAATATCTGCCCCGAGGGAGAGCGGCTTCTGCAGGTATGAGGTCATGAAGGTGTTGTCCACGACCACCAGCGCATTGATCTTATGCGCCTCTTCTGCGACCCGTGCGATATCCGTGATCTCGAGCAGCGGATTGGACGGGGTCTCGATAAATACCATGCGGGTATCCTTCGGCGCATTCGCAAAGTCATAGGTGTTGAAATCATTCACGATTTCATAGTTGATTCCCCGGGAATCAAAGAGATTTGAAACGAACCGCCAGGTCCCGCCGTACACGTTTGTGTTGATCAGAACGCGGTCTCCGCTCTGCAGCAGTTCAAAAACAATCGAGGTCGCAGCCATTCCGGAACCGGCAGCGATTGCGAACTGTGCGCCTTCCAGAGCCGCCGCAAGCTGTTCTGCCGATGCGCGGGTCGGATTGTTTCCGCGGGAATATCCGTATTCCCCCTGGGTATCAGAATCCGGCTGCGCAAAGGTAGCCGACAGATAAATCGGATAATTCACGGCGCGCATGCCGGAATCATCATGTTTACCGCCGTGATTGGCGATGGTATTGAATTTCATTTTTCGTACATTCCTCCGTTTATTTTGTGAAGGAGCCCAGAAACTGCCTGGTTCTCTCTTCCTTCGGATTCAGGATGACATCTTTCGGTGCACCTTCCTCCACAATGTTTCCGCCATCCATGAAGATAACGTGATCCGCAGCTTCTGTCGCAAACTGCATTTCGTGGGTTACCACGATGGATGTGATCTTTTCTCTTGCGATTTCCCGCATGACGTCCAGAACCCCCTGAACAAGCTCAGGGTCGAGCGCACTGGTCGGCTCATCAAACAGAATCACTTCCGGATTCAGTGCCAGGGCCCGCGCAATACCGACACGCTGCTGCTGGCCGCCGGAAAGCTGGGACGGATAAAACTCTGCCCGTTCTTTCAGCCCGACTTTATCAAGGAGCTCCAGCGCTCTCTCGTGGGCTTCGTCAGCGGACATCTTTTTGACTTTTACCAGCGGAAGCGTGATATTTTTGATCGCTGTCATATTTGCGAACAGCGCATAGTTCTGAAATACCATTGCGGTAGCCCGCTGGATCTCCAGTGTTTTCTTTTTGGTGAGATGTTCGCTGTCATACTGATGCGAACCGATTGTGACAATTCCCTTATCCGGTGTTTCCAGAAGATTGATACACCGCAGCAGGGTGGATTTCCCGGAACCGGAAGGCCCGATGATTGCCAGGGTCTCCCCTTTCTGCACTTCAAAGGAAATCCCGTTCAGAACAGTCAGATCACCGAAAGACTTACGGATATTTTCAGCTTTGATCATGCGGCGCCTCCGGCGAGTCCTGAATCGGAAACGCTGAGTTTATTTTCCACATAACGCTGTACATAGGTAAGAATGGTACAGAACATAAGGTAGATAAAGCCGACTTCAAGATACAGAAGCAGCGGTTCAAACGTCACCGCGACAATCCGCTGTGTAGCCATGAACATCTCCACAACCGTGATGTTCGATGCGAGAGACGTATCCTTTACCAGCGAAATAAACGAGTTGAACAGTGCAGGAATGGAGATTTTAAGAGCCTGCGGCAGAACAACATGAATCATCTGCTGCGCATAGGTTAATCCGCAGGCGCTGCACGCTTCCTTCTGCGCCTTCGGCACAGCCAGAATCGATCCGCGGATCGTTTCGGAGGCATACGCGCCGATATTCAGTGAAAACGCAATTACTGCGGAAGGAAGCGCATCAAGCATGATACCGATATTGGGAAGGCCGTAGAATATGACAAACAGCTGAACCAGCAGCGGAGTGCCTCGGAACACCCAGACATAAAACCAGCAGATTTTATCAAGAACCTTGACCTTCGATACCCGGATAATCGCCACGAAAATCGCAATGATGAGACCAAGGGTGAATGACACCAGGGTCAGCGGCATTGTGTAGATAAGACCGGGAATCAGGATTTTGAAAAAAGATCCAAAAAGGATCTCTAACGTGCGGGTACTCATCAGCTTGCGCTGGAAATATCCTCACCGAAGTACTTTTCGGATATTTCTTTCAGTTTGCCCTCTGAAACCAGCACTTTTAATGCGGCGTTGATCGCTGCCTGAAGATCAACATCTTCCTTGCGGATCAGAACTGCACTTTCCGATGCGTCTTCCGACTGTGCGGCGATACGGACTTTGGAATCCGGCTGTTCCTTGAGGTATTCCAGATACGTTACATTGTCGTTGATGGTTCCGTCTGCGCGGCCCTGCAGAACAAGCTGAATGGAATCCGAGAAGCCGTTTGTGGATACGATTTCAGCACCGTAGGATTCGCCGAGCTTAGCCCAGTTGGAAGTGATTGTCTGTGCGAGCTTCTTTCCGTCTACATCTTCGAAGCTGTTGATATCGGTGTTGTCATCAGTGACGATCAGAACGCCGTATGCATAGGTATACGGATCGGAGAACAGATACTTCTCTTTGCGCTCGTCGGTAATGGAAACCTGATTGGAAATTGCGTCATACTTCTTCGCATCAAGTCCGGCAATGATCGAATCCCACTGTGTTTCCGTGAACCGGGCTTCAACGCCGAGTTTATCCGCAATTGCACGGGCGATATCCACGTCATAGCCAACCAGTTCATCGTTGTCATCATGATAGGAATACGGTGCGTAAGTTCCTTCGGTAGCGAAGTTGATATACCCTCTGGAAAGGATATCCGCAAGCGTGGAGTTCTCAATAACTTCTTCAATCAGGCCCTGTGCCTGTTCCGTAACGGCGTCTGTGGCTTCCTCAACAGCCGGAGCTGCAGCGGAGGTATCTGTGCCGCAGCCGGCCAGGACCAGTGATGCGAGCAGTGCTGCCGCAATTTTGTTTTTGTATGTTTTCATGATTTCTTTCTCCTTTTTTCTTTTTGCTTTCTCTTTATTCGTTCTATTCGTTTGTGATTCAGCTGCTGTTACTGAAGAGATCCCATACACATTGTCCGGTATGGAATTGGTGAGATTCGCATACGTACTGTTCCTCCTGTTCCGGCCCTCACGGCTTACACGTAATGTACCAACGGAATGATTGTGTGTGAAATTCAATCTCCTTATCACTGGAGATAAGCTTTGTCTATGGAAGCGCATTCACATTACAATGCACGCAGAACTGCCGGCATCCCGTACCACAGATAAAAAAGATCAGGCGTTTCTGTCACAGCAGAATGCCTGATCAGGAGGAATGACACACCGCAGCTCTGCGGTCTGTCCTGTCAGTTCTTTTTCGGCGTAAGCCCGCAGGCAAAAATCCGGATATCACGATCCGCCGGAAGTGCCGCAAGCGCGCCTTTCATCGTCGAACCGGTCGTGATCACATCATCTGCGAGCACGATCTTTTCCGGAATCCGGACACCGCTCTTCAGGCGGATGCCGGAAACCATGGCCGTCCGCTCGGTGCGGGATCTTTTTTTCTGGGATACCGGATCCGTTTTTTCAAACGGTTCCAGCATCGGCAGCCCGAGGCATTCAAACATGCCGGCGAGATGGGAGAAGCCGCGGTATGCCTGTTTCTCTTCGGAACTCGGCAGTAACACCAGGGTGCGGCCTTTATACATCCGCCGCAGACGGTTCCGGTCCTGCATCAGAAACACGGGTTTCAGAGCTTCATCACACAGTTCCTTGTACTGAAGCAGGCATTCGGAAAACCCTCCCTCATACGCATACAGCGCGAATCCGTTCCGGCCGGAAAACCGGAACCGGGTTTCAATTCGTTTCCATGTTCCCCGGCAGTCCGCACAAAGCACATCCTCTTTCTGAAACAGGGTGGAAAACGAATCCCGCCGGAGCGGTTTATGACACATCAGGCAGCGCATTGATTCGCCTCCTGAATCGTTCTTCGGCAGCGGTCGGTCAGCCGGCTGCGGCTCATCTGCAGAAACAGGACATCCCCGTCCGGGTTCTGAAAGGTGCGGCCGGCCCGTCCTGCCATCTGAATCAGCGAGGCCTCGTCAAAGACCCCGTGATCCGCATGGAACACGCAGATATCCACGCCCGGTATCGTGACCCCGCGCTCCATCACGGTCGTCGAGACAAGAATGCCGGCGTGCTCACTGCGGAACGCTTCAATGATTTCATCCCGGCGGCTGCTTTTTGAAGTAACCATGCGGCACGGGAAGAAGAGCTTCAGAAACCGATACAGCGAATGTGCTTCCCGGATCGTCGGCACAAAGACCATGCGCGGGGATGCCCGCTCCTTCAGCCAGTGAATCAGTACCAGAATCAAAACAGCAGCCGGTGCGGTAATGATGCGGGGCTCGGGAACCGGATGCCCGTGCGGCCGCCGGTTCAGCTTCAGTTCTTTCAGCGTTCCGTCTTCGATCCGCTTCCGCATCGTTTCATCCGGGGTTGCGGTAAGATAGACGACCCGCCCCCGGCATGCGGTCTTTGCGATGCCGTGAAGCACCGGGCTTCCGCGGAACGGATACGCATCCGGCTCATCCAGGATCAGAAGATCGAACGCCGCGTAGTAGCGGAACAGCTGATGGGTCGTCGCGACAATCAGATCCCCCTCTGTTTCCGATGTATGCCCGCCGCAGACCGCAGTTACCTTCGCATTGGGAAAATACTTCCGCAGACGTTCCGAAAGTTCCAGCACCACCTGGCGGCGGGGAATCGCAAAGCAGACGCTTTTTCCCTGCGCAAGTGTTTTTGCGATAACCTCCAGAACCAGTTCTGTCTTGCCGGCTCCGCAGGCTGCGTTGATCAGCACATCGGTGGTCTCTGCCGCTTCTGCACACTGCCTGGACACTTCTTTCTGAGAAGCTGTGAGCGGATACTGCAGAACATACTCTTCACTTCCCTCTGTCGCCGCCGGCAGTGAGACCGGCTCCGTTTCCTCCTCCAGCATCATTCTTCCAAAGGAGATGCACCGGCGGCAGTACCACCCTTTACTTCCTTTGTAAAAATAGCTTCTGTCCGTATTCAGACATCTTGGACACTGCATAGGAAAAACCCTCCCTTTTATTTCTCTATACAAAGGGAGAGTTTCAATTCCGCGTTTTATTACCGCTCCACTCGCAGGAATACCATCGGGTTTGCGGCATACAGGGATTCATACATGGATGTGATATGTGCTCTTCCGTCTGCGTAATTCCCGTTCAGCACAAGTCCGTTTCCGATATAGGTCGCCACATGCGTATAGCTGCCGTAACTGTTGAAGTAATAGATCAGATCGCCCGGCTCCGGCGCATCCACTTCATACATGTTCTGCCGGCTGTATCCGGTGTGCACGCGCACCCCGTAGAGTTCATAAATAAACGCATTGGCGATTTCATTGCAGGCACCGCCGCGGCCGATATATTTTTCCGCAAGCGCATTGATGAAGGGATCACTGCCGTTGGCATACTCCGCGCCATAGGCGTCAATGTGATCTGCTGCACTCTCCAGTCCTTCCCGCATGATCATCCGGCGCACCGTGCTGCGCACCTCGTCAGGAATCTCGTCTTCCGAATAGACACGGTAGTGGCTCTTTGCGGTATAGCCATAGGAAAGCAGGGTCTCATCCGAAATCTTTGCATACACGCGGACCCCCTCTTCCGAAAGGTCCTTCACCTGATACTGGACTTCCGCAAACGTCGGATCGGCAGACGCCGCCTTCAGTTCGTATTCTCCGGTTTCTTCATTTACTTCCATCCGGAAGCTCAGATCCGGAAAGAGATCCAGTACTTCCGGGTCCTTCAGTCCTTCGACCGTAACATCAAAGTCGGTTTCTTCAATCGCAAGATGCGCTCTGTTCTGTTTGGTTTCATCAAAGGAACATGCAAGTCTCAGCTCATCTCCGTTGGACAGGGTTCCTTCATCCACCGGCTTCCCGCCATAGTCGCGGAAGATACAGCTGCTTTCACTTAAGATACTGTTAAGTTTCTCATTGCCGGTTTCCGCAAATACCGCAGAGGCAGATCCGGCTCCGTTTACCCCGGTAAAGGAACACTGCAGGTAAGACTGCACCGATACCGGTTCCGGTCTGCGGAACAGGAACGCCCCGCAAAGCACAGCTGCGATAAGAACCGCTGCGGCTGCCGTAAGCCACAGAACGCCGTGTTTCTTCGGCCGGGCATCCGGTTTGTCTTCTGCAGGAAGGTTCTCTGTTTCCGGTTCTTCCTCCAGAATCAGATATTTGTTCTGTTCCGCCAGTTCCGCAATCCCGAAAATATCTTCGACAGAGCGGGAGAGATTCTGTGCGATTCCTGCTTTGGCGAGCTGCGCCCGCTTTTTCAGCGTCTCCTCCGGCACATGGATCATTTCACTGATGCGCGCAAACGGAATCCCGTCAAGATACCGCATCACAAACAGGATTCTCTGGTCATCCGGCAGCGTCCGGACCATATTCACAACGATATTCATCGCTTCTTTTTCCGTGAAGGCGGTCTGTTTTGCGGGGATCTCATCCGTGTCGGTATATACCGCCTGCGGCTCCCCGGGGTCAGATCCCTCTGCCGGGAAAATGTCATGTCCCTTCTCCTCTTTCAGAACGGCGTTCAGACAGGTGCGCACCACACCGGACATTGCCTTTGCGTTAAACGCAGAAAGATCTTCCGTCTCTGACAGTAATACGAAGAGATTGCCGAGGCAGGTTTTTACGGTCTCCCGGATCAGGGCATCGGATTTCAGGTGACAGGAAGCAATATAAAAGAGAACCGGCTGGAATTTGGCAACCATTTCCTGCATCGCGTCCCGCTTTTCTTCTTTCGCTTCGCGAATCACATTAAGCGTGATCGTATCCTCAATCATAGAAAAGATTTAATCATGTTTCACGATCTGCTTCAACCGCCGCAGAGGATGCGGCAGTTCATTCCTCCTGCGTTCGAACGCCATAAACCGTAAAAAAACGGAACCTCTCAGTTCCGTCTATTTCGCTGTGACCGCTGCCCGGCTGACCGGTGCGGAAAGTTCTTTCATGATCACCGCGAACGCGCCGAGCGTCAGCAGGAATGTCAGGATATCCGCGCACGGCATGGAATAAAGAATACCGTCAAGCCCGAATGCCCGCGGAAGCACAATCGGAAGAAACACGCCGAGCAGAATCTCCCGGATCATGGAAAGGCCGGCCGAAATCCCGGCTTTGCCAAGCGCCTGCAGAAAGATGAACACTCCCTTGTTTACACACGCAAATACGATCATCGACAGATAGATCCGGAAGGTGCGGACCGCAAAATCCGTGTAATATACGCTTTCATTTGCGGCGCCGAACAGCCCGATCAGCTGCCGGGGTGCGAATTCAACCAGCAGAAGTGCTGCAAGCCCGGTCAGAGCTTCTGTTTTAATGAGCAGGAAGAACAGCCTGCGGACACGGTCACTGCGTCCGGCTCCGGTGTTGTATGCCGCAATCGGCGCACATCCCGCCGCAGTGCCGACAACGATGGAAATCACAATCTGAAAGAACTTCATGACAATCCCGATCACCGCCATCGGAATCTGTGACAGTGCTTCCGCGGAGAATACCGGATCCATCAGGCTGTATTTCTGAACCATACTGTTGACCGCCGCCATCGAAGCGACAAGCGAGATCTGGGAAAGCAGGCTTGTTATGCCGAGGGGAATATATTCTTTCAGTACCGGAGCGTGCAGGCGGATATCCTTCGCCCTGAGGTGAATGGTATTCATATGCATCAGGTAGCGTACCGTCAGGCCCGCCGTCACCATCTGGCCGATGACGGTTGCCAGGGCTGCCCCCATCATGCCCCAGCGGAATCCGCTGATCATGATCGGATCGAGAATCATGTTTGTCGCGGCTCCGAAGAGCGTTGCCTTCATTGCATACCGCGGATCACCGTCGGCCCGGATCACCGGGTTGAGCCCCTGGCCGAACATGTAAAGCGGAAAGCCGAGCACAATCCAGAAGAAGTATTGTTTCGCAAGGATAAATGTCTGTGCGTTGACGCGGCCCCCGAAAAAGGTGATCAGGGGTTCTTCCAGCAGAAGAAACACTGCCGTAAGCACAACGGCAGACACTATGGTCGTAAAGACAGCCGAGCCCACCGCGCGTTTTGCCCGAGTTGTTTCCCCGGCCCCGAGCGACATACTGAGACAGGTGCTGCAGCCGTCTCCGATCATGACGGCGACGGCGAGCGCAATCACGGTAAACGGAAAGACAACGGTATTTGCGGCGTTGCCGTATGAACCGAGATAGGATGCATTGGCGATAAAAATCTGGTCGACGATGTTATACAGCGCCCCGACAAGCAGTGAGATCACGCAAGGCACGGAATAGCGCCTCATCAGATCAGGCAATGGTTCTGTTTCAAGATAACGGTTATTCATGTTCTTCCTCCCTCCGGAGCGTTCTGCCAAAGCATGAGCACAAAATAAAACGCGCAGGTCCTGCCCGGACTTACGCGTAATTTCTGCTGCTCAGCATTGTTTTTTTATCACATTCAATGCAGAATTTCAAATGTTTTTTTGGATTCAGGCAAGCACTTCATCATCCGAGAGATCGCTTGCGGCGCCCGTGACAGCAGCCTTCGCAACGTTGCATGCGTGATCTCCCATACGTTCGAGCGTACCCAGGATATCCGAGTAAACGGACTCCGCAACCGGCGAGGTGCAGATCCCGCTGGACATCCGTTCAAAGTGACGGCTCCGCGCTTTGACCTCAAGATCGTCAAGGATATGTTCCATCGCAAGCAGATCTTCATAACTCTTTTCGTCACGGGTCATAAAGATCTCCAGCGAAAGGTCAAACATATCAACCAGCTGTGCGTACATCGCATCGATTTCGCTGAGCGCTTCCTTCGAGAAACGGTCCCCGGCTTCATATACCATCTCATAGAACTCGATCAGATTGGCCGCAAGATCGCCGATGCGCTCGTAGTTCTTGACGGCGTCAAACTGGAAGCGGACATCGTTCCGGTCCTGCTTTGTGAGGTTCCGCTGTACGTTCAGCTTGATCAGATAATCCGTGATCTCCTGGTCAAAGCGATTGATCATCGCCTCCGTCTTGTCAAACGCATCCTTGTCCTCGGAAGTGCCCGGCTTATGCAGGAACTCGTCGGTTTTCACCAGGTTCAGCCGCACAACATCCACGAGCCGCAGCACTGCATTCTGGGACGCGGTAACCGCAGCGGAAGGAAGAATCTTTGTGAGGTCTTCGTCAAGTCCTTCGAGTTCGAGTTTATGATGCGATTCTTCGGAATCGGGAATCAGGCGGCAGACAAACGCAGTCAGCTGTTTGATAAACGGCAGGAACAGCAATGTGGTAACGGTCTTGAACAGAATATTGGCAACCGCAATCTGCATCATCGGGTTGAGCCCTCCCGCAATCGTCTGTATCAGGTTCGAATACGGAACCAGCAGGATCATACCGATGATGGTGGAAATCGTATTCAGCGTCGTATGGAGCGCAGCCGTGCGCTTTCCTTCCACCGTACCGCCGATCGAGGCAAGAATGCCGGTCATCGTCGTACCGATATTGGCACCGAACATAAACGGCAGCGATGCGGCGAAGGTGATCGCACCGGCCTGATAGAGTTTCTGGGCAACACCGATCGTTGCGGCGGAAGACTGTACGGCAGCAGTCAGCACCACGCCTGTCAGCATCGCGAGAATCGGGTTCTGGCTCATCTTCATGGCGACTGCCTCAAACTGCGGCATATCCTTCAGCGCAGCCAGGGAATCACCCATGCCGGACATTCCGTAGAAGATGAGGCCGAAGCCGAGGATGACATTGCCGATATACATGTAGCGGCGTTTTTTCGCAAAGCATATCAGCATCGATCCTGCGAATACGATAAACATCGCATATTTCTCGATATTGATGGAAATGAGAAACGAAGTAACGGTAGTGCCGATGGTGGCACCGAGTATAATGCCTGCAGCCTGGTCCAG
>CAJOLG010000012.1 GCA_905235315.1 uncultured Solobacterium sp.
ATTCGGGTTTAGGCTTTCGCTTTTTCGCTGCCGGTGGAACCGCACTGCGGGCAAGCGTGATGCGGCTGTTTGAACGCACCGCATTCCGGGCATCTTACGAGTGTCGGAGCCGCGACCTTATAATGTGTGCGTCTCTTATCCCGTCTTGTCTTGGAATTTCTTCTCTGCTGTACTGCCATTGCCTGACACCTCCTAATCCTCTGTCTTGAACTCTCTGAGCTTCGCCAGGCGCGGATCGATACTTTCCTTCCGGCTCTTCTCATAGTCTTCTTCACTGATGACCTGCCATCCGTCACCGCTGGGATAATCCTCCGGCTTCGCTTCGGTTGCCTGAAGCGGAACTTCAAGGAAGATTGCCTCTGTAACCGCCGGCGCAAGATCGATCACTTCATCAGTAACGATACGGACACTTTCATCATTGGAATCCCCTTCCTCAAAGGAATAGAATTCCTGGGTATCCGTCTGAAAGGGAACCTCGATCTCTTTGTTTGTGATCGCATCCGGGCACAGCATGACGCCTTCGATATGAAGGTTCACATAAAACCTGTCTGTTCCCTCCAGATAACCCTCACCGCTGATATGTGCTTCCCTGACAGAGTTGATCCGGGTATTCTTTTCGAACGCCTCGTTATCAACGGTGAAATCCTCGTCAATATGCACATGCGGATTACGGATCAGTTCCGATCTAGTCCAAATCACAACCGAGTCTCCTTAATCGTTAGCGTTCTCAATTATAACAAAAGCAAAGTCAAAATCAACAGTTTTATGACTTTACCGCCTCTATTCTCTGATCGATCCAGTTTTTGATATCACGGTACACGCGTTCCCTGTCTTCTTCCTGCAGAATCTCATGCCGCATATTCGGATACAGCTTGAATGTGATATTTTTGTATCCTGCTTCCTTGAGCGTATTGATGGAGTCTTCCAGACCTTCCATCCCGCCGATGCAGGGATCTTCCTGCCCTGCCACAAACAGGATCGGCAGTGTCGGGTTTTCTCCGCTGTACAGTTCTACCTGATGCATCTGCCGCATTCCTTCCAGCTCGTCCAGATAACCCTGGATCGTGAAACCGAACCCGCAGTTCGGGTCTTCCAGATATGCCTGCACGTTCTTTTCGTTTTTGGACAGCCAGTCCACCGGCGTTTTGGCATTTTTTACGGATTTATTGAAATTGCCGGTCACCAGCTGATCCATCAGTTTGGAGTGCCCCTGTTTTCCACGCAGCCGGCGAAGCACCTTTCCGAACGCAATTCCCGCATTTGTAGCGGCCTGCCAGTTCGGCGCCCCCGAAAGAACCACGGCGTCCACTTCATCGGCATGTTTCTGGAGATAGCAGCGCGAAATCATCGTACCCATGGAGTGGCCGAAGAGAATCACCGGCACCCCCGGAAATTCTTTTTTAACTCTGGCAACCGCCCTGTCAGCGCTGTCCACGAGTTCCTGCCATCCGTCATCTCCGAAGTAGCCGAGGGTCTCCCCTGCGCTTTCCCCGTGTCCAGGCAGATCGTAGGTAACCACTCCGTATCCGTTTTCCGCAAGATATTCCGCAAAGGCAACATACCGTTTCCGGTGTTCTGCCATACCATGCACAATCGCAACACCGCCTTTGACTTCGCCGTTCGGGCGAAACACATTATAAGCAAGTCTGTACATAGGATCATTGTCTCCTTTTTCTGTTTCTATTATATAATTTCTCATACATCCCGGGAGGGCGTAACACCTTATGAAAGTATGCGGAATCGTTGCGGAATACAATCCGTTCCATACCGGTCATGCGTGGCATATCAGCCAGGCAAGAGAAAAATCCGGATGCGATATCATTCTGGCAGTCATGTCAGGCGATTTTGTGCAGCGCGGAGAACCGGCTGTGGAAGACAAAGTCCGCCGGGCCGTAACTGCCGTGGAGAACGGCTGTGATGCGGTCATCTGCCTTCCCTATATCTACTCCACACAGTCTGCCGGGGTTTTTGCGCACGGTGCGGTAAGTCTTCTGAAACTTGCGGGCGTGAGCCATATTGCCTTCGGCAGTGAATGCGGCAATCTGGAAAACCTGCTGGATATTGCGTCCACCCCGGTCAATCCCGATCACCTTCACGTATCGATGGATACGGGAATGAGCTTTCCCAGGGCGTACAGCCTTCTGACAACGGATATGCGGCCGAATGACATTCTGGCGGTGGCGTACCTCAAGGAAATCGCAGGCAGCGGAATTGAGCCGGTGCTGATCAGGCGGACAAGTGATTATTCCGATCCGGAACTGCATGAGGTGAGCAGTGCGCTTGCGATACGCACCGCCCTCAAAGAAGGCCGTTCCGTTGAAGGACTCACCCCTTCCGTACATCTGGAACACGCGTTTATTCCCTGGATGGAGATGTACTGGCCGTATCTTCGCACCTATCTCCTGATGACCGGTGCCGAAACCCTGAATACCTATCAGATGTATTCCGAAGGAATTGAAAACCATCTGAAAGAACAGGCCAGACTCGCGGACAGCTATGAGGATTTCATGCGCCGAAGCGTCAATTACCGCTACACCGCATCCCGCATCCGCCGCACCTGTCTTCAGGCAATGATCCAGCTGACAAAGGCGGAAGTGAAACGGCTCGGTGAGCCCGATACCCTTCAGGTGCTCGCATTTAATGACCGCGGCAGGGAATGGCTTCACAGTATGCGGGATACCGATGTGAAAATTGCCAGCCGGTTTGCCCGTGTCCCCTGGCACTGGCGGGAGATTGAATACCGCAGTGCCCTTCTCTACACTTCGGTGTTTGACGAAGAAAAACGCCGCGAAATCCTGCAGAGGGAAATCGGCGGCGCGGTATATGTGCGCTGAATATCAGACGGTTCTGCCGAGCCGTTCCAGATCTTCTTTGATCTTGGTGGTGGAGATTCCTGCGGTTCTGGGAAGATAAACAACTTCGCAGAGTTCTTTCAGTTCATCAAATTTTCCTTCCCAGTCATCGCCCATCACGAAGATGTCCGCTTCGTATTTGACGATATCCGTTTTTTTCTGTTCCCAGGTTTCTTCCGGGATCACAAGATCCACATAGCGGATCGCTTCCAGCATCGCCTTTCGCTCTTCGTACGGATGATATGCGGTTTTTCCTTTTCCCGCATTGAACTCGTCTGTGGACAGGGCAACGATCAGATAATCGCCGAGCGCCTTTGCCCGCTGCAGAAGACGGATATGACCCCAGTGAAGAAGATCATACGTCCCGTAGGTAATGACTCGTTTCATGACATTCCTCCTTATGCAAAAAAGACAGTTTCCTGTCTTTTTTTAATCACTGCGTTACTCTGCGATTTCAACGTTGGTGTAAACCTTGTTTACATCATCCGCGTCATTGAGCATGTTCATGAGCTTGTTGTAAGCCTCGATCTCTTCCGGATCGGAAAGCGTCACATACTCATTCGGCAGCATCGTTACTTCACAGGTGTCGAATTCCACACCCGGAATCAGTGCTTCGATCGCATCCTGTGCTTTGGCAAAATCCGTAAACGCGGTTTTGACCATCATGATGCCGTCTTCAACCGAAAGATCCGTAACATCCACTTCGGCATCCATCATTGTGTCCAGCATCTGCTCTTCATCTTCGTACGGAAAATAGAACAGACCGCACTGCTCATAGTTGAATGAAACAGCACCGGCATTAGCGATCTTAGCGCCTTTGCACTTATTGAATACCGTCTTGACTTCCGTGTATGCGCGGTTTGTATTGTCAGTGAGGCAGTCAACAATGACCGTGCTGTTGCCGGGGCCGAACCCCTCATAACGGCACTCGGTATAATCTTCTCCTCCGCCGCCTTTTGCCTTGTCAATCGCACGCTTGATTACATCTGCGGGCACCTGATTGGACTTGGCCTCCTTGATTTTACGGGCAAGCGCAAGATTCATGTCGGGATCAGGAACACCGGACTTCGCCGCAATGTAAAGCTCTTTTCCATAGCGCGAATACAGTTTTGATTTCGCTGCGGCAGTTTTTGCCATCGCCGCTGCACGTACTTCATGTGCTCTTCCCATACTTGTATCAACCTTCTTTCAATAATTCCCGTAAATTATAGCAAACCACCAACCGGCTTGTGAAGAAGTACTTTCGGTGCGCCGATACGGCAGCCGCCATACCATGATATACCGCGGTCCATTTGTCAATCGACATTTCTCCGTCTGCTGTGATAGAATCAGACTGCTTTTCAAGAGGTGTTATGTCTACATATGTAATTTCAGATCTGCATGGCTGCCTGGATGAATTCCGCACCATGCTGGACCTTATTAATTTTACGGATTATGACGAGCTGTATATTAACGGAGATGTCTGCGACCGCGGCAAACGCCCGATCGAGCTTCTGCGGCTGATCATGGCTCATAAAAATATGCATCTGATCTTCGGAAACCATGATGTCTGGCTTGCCCGGTATGCGGAAGATCTCATCAAAGGAAAAGATAGCCCGTCTCATCTCCGCCTGCTCGGAGGTGATTTCGTCAACTGGATTCATTTCAACGGCGGACTTGTGACCATGGACCAGTTCATGGACTGTGAATACAGCGTCTGCTATGACATTCTCGAGTACCTCGGAAACCCGGAGTATTATAAGGAACTGCAGGTCGGACATCAGAAATTCCTGATCGTTCACGCAGGGCTGGGAGACCGGTGGCGTCTCGGCCTTCCGGTCTGTGAATACAGCGAGAATGAGCTGATCTGGCCGCACATCGGAATCAATGACAACCCCTATCCGGATGTGATGATGATCGTCGGCCACATGCCGACATTCCTGTACGGCAAGCAGTACGAAAACCGGATCATTCACGGCAGGAATCTGCTTCATATCGACTGCGGCTGTGTGTTCGGCCGGACGCTCGGCTGTGTAAGACTGGATGATCTGCAGGAATTCTACGTACCCAGCACCTGCCCCTACCTTGAATAATCACAAACCGACCGCACAAAAATAAGACCCGAAGGTCTTATTTTTTAACATGTTCATCAATCCAGGATTCGATCAGGCCGGCCATATGATCCCGCTGTGAAACGTATGGCCGCGGCACAAAGGTTTTTGCGGCTTCAAGATACGGCCGGATGTCACTGAGATCCCGCATATAGATGAGATAGCCCTTCTCTTCAAACGCTTCGAGAAGCTGGGTCTGATGATCGTTGACATGTTCGCCGTACGCATTCAGACGGGCTGCCGCAAGAATCGTTTTCCCCTGCTGCAGGCCGGTCATGATCGTTCCGACTCCGCCGTGGGTGATCAGAAGATCTGCGTTGGCAAGTGCCTCGGCAAATGTTTCCTGATCGATATAATCAATGATCTTCATACAGTCGCTTTCATAGTGGGTGAATCCCGCCTGGACGAGAACCTCATCTGTGATATCCCCCGAACGGACCGCATCCTCCACTGCCTTCAGAAGCCGTGTGAACGGTTTGTCATTTGTGCCGAGTACAACAAGAATCATCAGAAAATCCACCCCCCGTAAACCGCATCGGGATATACCTCAAGCATGCTTTCCCACTGGACGATGAACAGATCGGCAATGGGATAGATCATTTTGCCGGCCATCGTCGGTGTAGTCGCATTGGCAAAGGTCTCGATCCAGATGATCTTTTTGCCGAAATGATGCGCGATCCTGCACATCGGGACCGCCGTATGCGTACCCGTGGTTATGATCACATCCGGCTTCCATTTCCGGAAATAATGCAGGCTTTTGATAATATTGGCGGAAAAATGAAATACATAGGTCAGCGGCTGGGACTTACTGCCGTACGGCACAAAGGCGACCCGGTCGCTTCCGTAACGCTCTTTCAGACTGAGATTGGATTTGTTGTTTTCCGTAATGATATGGTAATCGCAATGATCAAAAAGTACCGACAGCTGAAGCAGTTCGGTAAGATGTCCGCCGGTGCTGGAAATAAACAGAACGCGTGTTGATTTATCCATAAAAAAATCCGAGGTGCATTGCCTGCACCTCAGATTATATCGCATCCGTGATTAACGTGTTACAGCGGATTTGACCAGTTCGTTGACTTCGTCAGCCGTATCGCAGTTGACTGCCTTTTCAGCGACGGCTTTCATCTCCTCATAGCTCAGCGAGTTGATCAGCTTGCGGGCGCGGAGAATCGAGCTGGCGCTCATCGAGAACTCATCCAGGCCAAGGCCGAGCAGCAGCGGAGCTGCGAGTTCATCACCGGCCATCTCACCGCACATACCGCACCACTTGCCGTTCTTATGCGCACCGTCGATGGTCATCTTGACAAGCCGCAGGATGGACGGGTTGAGCGGCTGATACAGGTAGGATACCGGCTCGCTCATACGGTCTGCCGCCATGGAATACTGAATCAGGTCGTTGGTTCCGATGGAGAAGAAGTCCGCATATTTGGACAGCTGGTCTGCGAGAACAGCTGCCGCAGGGATTTCGATCATGCAGCCGACTTCGATATCGTCCGCAACTTTTACACCTTCTGCGATCAGTTCCGCACGTGCATCTTCATAGCACTGCTTCGCATCCTTGAATTCCTGAACGGTCGCGATCATCGGGAACATGATGCAGAGCTTGCCGTAGACACTCGCTCTCAGAAGAGCCCGGAGCTGGGTACGGAATACATCTTTGCGGATGAGGCAGAAACGGACCGCACGAACACCGAGGAACGGGTTCATCTCTTCCGCAAACTGATAGTAGTTCAGCTTCTTATCGCCGCCGATATCAAGTGTACGGATGACAACCGGCTTCCCGTTCATGCCTTCCAGAACCTGCTTGTATGCGGCGAACTGGGTATCTTCATCAGGGAAATCGTCTTCGCTCTGCATATAAAGGAATTCTGTCCGGAACAGACCGACGCCTTCGCCGCCGTTGTCATTGACCCCGGCAACATCCTTCGGTCCGCCGATGTTTCCAACCAGGAGCACCTTGTGTCCATCTGTGGAAACCGAAGGCTCGTTCTTCAGTGCCTTGAGCGCTTCCTTTTCCTTGAGATACGCTTCGCCCTTGGCGGCATACTCCTTCTTCTGCTCTTCGGTCGGATTCAGAATCACTTCGCCGTTCAGCGCATCCAGAATCACTTCATCCCCCGCTTTTGCGGCTTCAAGAATTCCCTTGACGCCGACGACTGCCGGAATTTCAAGAGAACGTGCCATGATGGCACTGTGGCTGGTGCGGCCGCCGATCTCGGTAGCGAATCCCTTCGCAAATTCCTTGTTCAGGGAACCGGTGTCACTCGGCGTAAGATCCTTGGCAACGATAACGACCGGTGTGTCGATCGTAGCGAGATTCGGAATGATCTTGCCGCAGAGGTTGCACTTCAGGCGGAATGTGACATCCTTGATATCCGCAGCACGCTCACGCATGTAAGCATCTTCCATGGATTCAAAAATAGAAACCATCATATCCGCAACCTGTTCCGTCGCATATTCTGCGTTGACGCTTTCATTTTTGACCATGTCTTCGATCTGGCTGCGAAGCTCAGGATCGTTTGCCATCATCAGATGGGCATCAAATACAGCAAGTTCTTCCGGCGCAAGACTCTTTGAAGCAACTTCCTTGATCTTCTCTACATCTTCGACTGTCTTTTTGAACGCATCGGCAAGTTTCTTCAGTTCTTCTTCCGGATTGGCTTCCCTGCGCTGGATGTCCAGGACCGGGGGCTCAAGTTTGTAAACCTTCGCAATAGCAATTCCCTGTGAAGCGGCAATTCCTTTAAGCATGATTGTATTGTCCTCCTTCATGCACTTTCTGATCAGGTTCTCTACGTCACGCATGCATTTTACGGACAGAAGATCCGCATCATCCGCAGTGAATCTGAACTCTTCTTCCACCACAAGCATGAAATCCACGATCTCATAGGAATCCATGCCCAGGGAATCAAATGTGGTCTCCCACGAAAAACCGTAAGGAACCCTGCGAAAACGCTCCGTCAATTGTCTTAAAAATGCAAGTCGTTCCATAAAGGACACTCCTTATGGGAATTTTAACATCAATTTCACACTAAATCCATAACTCTGAAAAACTCCCGGATCGCCCTGATCCTGATTTTCCGGAATGCCTGCTTCGTAAAGAATTCCAGGTACCAGTCTCTGTCACTGATCTCAAGATACTGCTTCCGGATCACAAGCTGTGTCTCCTTCTGACAGTTCTGAAGACAGCGGTCAATCCGGTAAAGAAACGCCCGGTCATCCAGGAGCTGCGGCGACGGCGCAAGGTTCGGCGCATCATGTTCCGCAAGATCTGTCCGCAGGGCAACCTGCCGGTAAAGATCTCCGATGCATTCCATGATTTTTTCGACTTCTCTGTCAGTCAATTCTTTTCGCTGATTGTTTGTTTCAGGTTGTTTCGTGTTCATTATTTTTCTCCTTTCCAACACCTACACACACTTTTTTTCAGGTCTGCGGGCACATCTGTTCCGCTTGCCTAAAAACCAGCCTTCACGTACCATATAGTGGGTAATCGGGGAGAATCCCCGTACCGAGAGAAAGAAAGATTTCAAAACTATGAATTTTGTCAGAAGCACAACGATGTCGGTCAAACGGATCGCGCTGTCATTTGTAATATTCCTTCTCGTTCCCGTGATCCGCAGGCTGCTGACCCCGGTCATCGGAAACGATACATTATCACTCATGTTCGCGTTGAATTTTTCCGCATGGCTCCTGATCATTTACGACTGGGAACTGTTCGGCCTTCACTGGAACCGCGCCAAGGAAAATTATTCCGAGGTTTTCCTGTACGTTGTTATCGGGTTCATCGTTCTGTTTATCTGGACGCTCATCAATACCCGGTATCTCCGGGGCAGCCTTACCCTTCCGGATCCCGCAGTTTTTAAAACTGATCCGATTGCCGGTCCGGCTGTGCTTTTTGCGTTCAGCTTCTCTCTCGGGCTCATCGCCAACATGGAGTTCAAATGTCTCACCGACCATATGAAGTTCCGCGCCCGGGAAGCTACGATGATCCTTGTGACGGGATTCCTGTTCGGCTTCATATACACGCTTGTCTTTCTCCCGTCCAACGTCACACAGATCCCTTCGACTTATCTGTATTATGTTGTCATGTTTTCTCTCTTCTCCTATCTTTATAATCAGACACACACGATTATTCCCGGAATCATCTCCTATACTGCTGTGTATCTCTGCTGGATGATACTCTTTGCGGTATAACCGCCGCACCAGGCACATAGGAACAGTGCCGGCCGTGTTTGTAATTCAAAAGTACCCCCTCGCAAACAGGCATAACAGTCTGTTTTTTCAATTTTTTTCGAGGAAATAATGAAAGGATAGGCACTTTTTTTGTAAAGGACTGCACAGAAAAAAGGAGCTGCCCGCTCCCGGAGAACGAAACCCGTTTCTCCCGGCTGCCAAGCAGCTCCTTTTCGCTGTATTTATTCGGTTTCAATCAGGCCGTATCCGCCGCTGTTTCTGCGGTAAACGACCGATACCTTTCCGCTCTCATCATCCGTATAGATGTAGAAGTCATGATTTGAGAGCTCCATCTGCATGATTGCCTCCTCGAGATCCATGCGCTCCGCATAGATCGTCTTGGTCTTCACCGGGATGTCATACTCCTCTTCCTCCGCTTCGATCATGAAGTTTTCGGCAAGCGATTCCCGATGTCTGCGGTTCAGACGTGTCTTCTGCCGGCGCAGCTGATCTTCGAGTTTGTCGATTGCGATATCAACCGCCGCATACAGATCGTCATGTTCGACTTCGGTTCTGAGAATACCGACTTTGCTGGGAATTGTCACCTCGATTTTCTGCGAGGCAGGATACACCCGCGCCACGACCCGTGCGGTTGTATCCGGATCGATCAGAACATATTTCTGAAGCCCGGAGAGCTTTTTCTCGATCCTCTCCCGCATCGTGTCCGTAATCGTGATGTTCTTTCCTACAATCTCAAAACGCATATTCAATCCTCACTTTCTGTTTAGAAATCGTAATGAATGCGATTATAGATTCAATGATTCGGTTAATGCCTTTTCTGATTTCATTATAACAAATGCCGCACTGAATTACATACTTCCAAAGACCGAATCCAAACAAATAACGGTCCTTTGCCGATCTGCTGTAAACGGGGTATCACAATGATTCGGGCGGGGATTTTCCCCCGCCCGTATGGTTTACAGGAATGATTTCAGCCAGTTGAAAACGGCCATCGCTGCGTAGCTGTCCATCCCGCAGTATTTTTTGAGTTCTTCCTCGATCTGTTCCCGGTCGGCAGACTGATCCTCCCGGTCAAGAAGACGCCACTGAAACACCGCATCCATTCCCTGCCGGATTTCAAGCTCACTGTATCCCGGCTCATCCATCATGGACATGATCTGCTTCAGGGTCCAGCCTCCCCGCATCCGCGTATCATACACATACCCGGAGACAAACGGCACCTGAAGATCTTTCATGCGGGCATTGATTTCCAACAGACGGCTCCGGTATTCCGGAAACAGATCCGCAAGTTCACGGATCCGGATCTTTTCCGCCCCGTCTGCGTTATAGGCAATCACCGTGCCGGTGCTCGGAAGTTCTTCCAGCATCCGTTCCACGAGATCCCGCCGGTCATCATGGACCGAAAGAAACACCTTATGATCATAGGAACCGTCCGCCTCAAGAATATGAATGCTGTATTCAAACAGCAGCACATCATACGGCTTCATTCCCTGATACGGCGGAATTGCGAAGCACTCCCACTCAAAATCAATGAATGATACCGGATACTCCACATCGCTGAACCAGTTTTTCAGTGCGTTCCGGTCCACGAAGCTTCCGTTCAGGCGGTCCGCCATGATCTGCGCATACTGCATTGCGGTTCCTTCAACGCGTTCGGGATCCGCATCTTTCAGACAGTGTTTCCCTTCTGCGTTCATCTCATACCGCGAGGAAGATCCGGTCAGGGTAAGAATCGAGTTGTCCGGAAGCTGACTTTCTTCCGCAAAACAGCGGTTGTAATGCCGGCATTTCTGCCGTCCGGTACAGCGCGCTGTGCGAACCGGAGCGGGCATCGGTGCGTTCAATGCGGCATTCAATCGGGCAATCTGCCGGTCAACATCCCGCTGGCCCTGACTGATTGCTTCCTTGACCGATACCGACGGATGATTTTTGGCATTATAAAAGGTTTCGCTTGTCACAAACAGTTTGGACAGATCAAGTTCATCTTCCCGTACATAGGAGGCATTCAGATGAATGATCCGGATATCCTTCAGAGGGATTCCCAGGTTCTCAAGAACCCATACCGTGTCACAGTAAAACTGCATGTCATCGGACCGCGGATAAAGGCCGATAAACAGGAAATAGAGGTCATATCCGCCGCTGACACGATGCAGAAACGGCACTTTGACACGAAGTCCGCCATACTCAAACCGGGCCTTCAGAATCCATTCATACTCCGCAAGGGCGTTCATGGATTTTGCCGGATCATCGCCCCGCTCGCCGGTAAAGCATTCTGTTACGCCGAGGTATTTTGCGGCCAATGCGGTCACTTCATCATCAAGCCGGACGATTCGCCGGAACGGCGGTGCATCCACCTGCCGGTCAAGCAGGTAGATCCGCGGACATCTGTTGAATTTTTTCAGATCTGAAATATGAAACATATCACCTCAGAATACAAAATTTCCCTTGCGGAATACCGGTGTTTCAGCACCGTCGGATGCGATTCCCGTTACGGAAAGATCTTCGGTTCCGAACATGAAATCCTCATGAACGGAACTGACATTGAGCCCGGCTGCACGGAGTTCTTTATCCGACATCTGTTCTCCTCCTTTGACACAGGTCGGATACGCCGCACCAAGCGCAAGATGACATGCGGCGTTTTCATCAAACAGCGTTTCATAAAACAGCAGGTTGAGATTGGAAATACTGCTGTCATACGGCACAAGCGCCACTTCGCCGAGCCGGACGCTTCCGCTGTCACTGGCAAGCAGGGATTCCAATGTTTTTGCGCCCTTCTTTGCCTTCCAGTCCGTCACTTTTCCCTTGTGGAATGTAAGAGAAAACCCGTCTACGATCTGCCCGCCGATACAGAGGGGTCTCGACGCAGCGACGGTCCCTTCGGTTTTCATGCGGTGCGGTGCGGTGAATATCTCTTCCGTCGGAATATTGGGGTCAAACCACTGTCCCGTCAAAGAAGCGAGTTCCCGGCCGCCGCCCCAGATATGTCCTTTCGGCAGCGGTACAAGCAGATCGGTTCCGAGCCCGCTTGTAAAATGAAGCGCCGCAAACTGAAAGCCGTTCATGATCTCGCAGTGCCTGCGGATCCCGTCACCGTGCCGGCGCCAGTTCTCCACCGCATTGCCTTTACGGTCCATATAAACCGTATGAAAGATTGCCTGATACAGCGCTTCCAGTGCTTCCCCGTCATCCTTGATGTCCGGGAAGACCTTCTTTGCCCATGCGGTGTTCGGAATTGCGGCAATACACCACTGCCCGAAGCTTTTCATGGAATACTCCTGTACGCTGCGCAGCGCCTTTGCGCGGGCAATCCGGACACGGCCTGCCTTTGCCTCATCGACGCCCTTCAGAATTCCCGGATACTCCGAGATGATATGCAGGAACGCAGCCTGTTCCCCCTGCGTCTCCCTGTACTTCAGGATTTCTGACTCCCGGACTTCCGACAGTTTTCGCTCTGAGGCATACAGATAGTTGTTTCGCTGCGTCACCGGATCGGTAAACTCGATCTCCACCTTTCCGGCCCCGCAGGCATATGCCTCTTCCTGAAGAAGACGGGCAAATTCATAATGTTCTGCCGGAACTGTCATGACCAGGGTCTGGCCGGGACGGAGATTTACACCGTGCGCAACGATCAGCCGCGCATACGTTTTCAGTTGCTTCTTTGAAGGCATCGTTTATTCTTCCTTTCCAATCAGGTTGAGCCCGGACACTCTGGTAAAGGTGACGCGGGCAAACTCACCCGGCTCATGTTCTTTTTCGGAACGGAACCGGACGCAGCCGTCTACATTGTCCGGCGCGTGCATATAACTCCGGCCGATATACATTCCGGTCAGCGGATCGACCGATTCAATCAGAACATCGGCAGAGGTTCCGACAAGGGCATTCTGCCGGGCATGGCTGATCTCACTCTGTGCTTCCATCAACTCATTCATCCGCTTGGTTTTCACTTCCGGCGGAACATCATCTTCCAGGGCATAGGCAGGCGTATCTTCTTCCTGAGAATAGGTAAACACCCCAAGCCGGTCCCATTCGATCTCCCGGAGAAGACTCAGATTATCCGCATGATCCGCTTCCTGCTCCCCCGGAAACCCCGCGATGAGCGTGGTGCGGAGCACCGCATCCGGAAAGACCTCCCGGAGTTTCCGGCACCGCTCCCTGATCAGTTCACGGCTTCCCCTCCGGTGCATGGCTTTCAGCATCCGGTCACTGCCGTGCTGAATCGGAATATCGAAATACGGGAGCACATGTTCGGTGCTCCGGATCGTTTCGATCAGGTCATCGGGGATTTCATCCGGATAAAGATACAGGATCCGAATCCATCGGATGCCGTCGATCCGGTCAAGTTCCTTCAGAAGCGAAGACAGCCGCAGTTCGCCGTAAAGGTCGATCCCATACCGGCTGCAGTCCTGGGCGATCAGGGTAAGTTCTTTGACACCGGACGCCGCCAGCTGTTCTGCCTCCTGCACGATCTCTTCCGCCGGACGGGACACAAACGGCCCGCGGATCAGCGGAATGGCACAGTAGCTGCAGCGGTTGTCACACCCGTCGGCGATCTTCAGATACGCCATCCACGGCTTGCCGGAAAGTACCCGGGTTGCTTTTCCGTACGTATTGCGCACCGGCACGCCCAGTTCCTCACTGAGGATGGTTCCGAGTTCCGGATATTCATCAATCGTGATGAAGCGGTCAACCTCCGGCATTTCCTGTTCCAGCTCCGGTTTATAGCGCTGTGAAAGACAGCCCATGACAATGAGCTTTTTCAGCCCGGATTCCTTATAGTCCGCCGCTTCGAGTATGGTATTGATTGCCTCTGTTTTTGCACTTTCAATAAAACCGCAGGTGTTGATGATTACCGCTTCTGCTTCTCTGTACGAATCCACCGTCTCAATGCCGCTCTCCCGGAGCACACCGAGAAGATGTTCCGTATCCACAAGATTCTTGGCACAGCCAAGTGAAATTACTCCGACTTTCATAGTTCCATGCCTATTGTACCACAGGGCAAAAAACGCACCCTGAATGGTGCGTTCCCTGTCAGTCGGCCAGGGTACCGAACGGATCCCACGGATCCAGAACCGTCACCCTGCCGCTGAGTTCTTTTCTCTGCTTGGCTGTCATATATTCCTTTTTCACTGCAGCCTCATAAACATATTTGTCAAACCAGGTATCGGAACAGATATAGTAACCTTTATTGGCTCTGTCCTCACCCCAGGAGTTTTCAATCTTCCACCGGGTCGGTTTTCCGTTGACGAGATTTACCCCGGTAAACACCATCGCATGATTCATCGCACTGTGCCGGCTGTCGAGCATTTCTGCCTTGGACAGTTCGAGATTCATACCGAAGGTATGCGCATAATCATACGCATTGTCATCCCAGAGCCCGGTTGTGCGGTTGCCGTCCTTACTGCAGTCACATCCGAACCACACCGGCTTTCCGGCTTCCAGCTGACGAATCACAGCAGCCTTGAATTCTTTGATCGGAAGGTTCAGGTAACGGATCTCATTCCCGCTGACCACATTGCCGATGTATTTGACGGAATACATCTTATGAAACGGCTTGTCCTCTGTCGGCGCATTGATTACCACCGCATATTCACTGAGGTCTTCGCCGAGATACTTCTCATAAAACTCCATCGGAGTCACATCCGGAACCGCGTGATACTTCTTTTTGGTATCACGGTATTCAAATGTAAAACTTACCGGCGGTACGCCGAAGCAGTCCGCAATCAGCCGGTAACATTCCGCAAGCGCTTCTTTCCGAAGCGATTCTTTCCCGGCGACGGTATCCTCGCGGCGCACATCGAGCGCAAACCGGCGCAGACGCTGGTTCAGCAGTCCGTTCATCCGTGCGGTGTGGGAGCTGACATAGGTTTCCGTCATCGCTTCTTTCGGGCAGATCCCGTACTTCTGAATCAGACTGACGACCATGTCCCACTGTCCGCCGTCACTGACTCCGTTCTCCAGCAGCCACTGCATGGTTCTGTCATCCAGTGCAGCATCTCCTTCCGCAATCACACAGTTCATGAACCAGTTGCACTTTTCCAGCTTGTCATAAAACGCAATATAATTCTGCGAAAGTTCAAAGGAGCGGATACGGTATTTTTTCGCAATCATCTCACGAAGCACATTCAGTGCCGAAAAGATCCAGCAGCGGCCGGAAGCTTTCTGGTTGGTTGCCGGCATCGTCTCGATCTCAACGGAGAAAATGTTCGGATTGGCATTCTTTGCCTCAAAGACCGATGCGGCGGTTTCAATATCCCGGTCGGTCAGGGCATTGCGGACAATACGGGATACATCATCCGCAAGATATGCCTTGCGCAGTGTGGTTAAGTCCTGTTTTGTAATGGATTTCATAGTTCCCTCTTTCTAATGAATCTGCTGTTATGTTCAAATCAGTGCGGCTGTTTTGGATACAACCCGTTCAGGATCGCCGTTCAAACCTCTGCCCGCACTCCGGGCAGCGCACGGAGACTTCTCCCCTTCCTTTCGGAACGCGGCAGATCTGATGACACCCCGGGCACAGATAATACCGGTGCTCCTTATCCTTGCGGTTGAGCATGAATGCTTTAAACAGCCTGCGCGGCACAAGTACTGCGCTCCGGAACCGTCGGTTTTCCTGCGCCCGTTTCACCGTATTTCGCGACAGAGCGCGGATCATGACAAGAAGCAGAAGAATCAGGGCCGCCGTCGAACAAAATGCGGTCCTGGTAAACAGGCCGATCAGGTTCAGCAGAAGAGCAGCTGCCAGCATCGTATAATTCAGATCATCATATCCGTAACGGCCGCGCATGAAGCGCATGGTCCAATCCTTGATCTGCTTCATTCGCTGACGTCCTTCTTTTCTTTCTCCCCGGTACTGCGGCGGCAAGCGTACGCCCGCAAAACCAGGAACCAGAACACAGATATGGCAAACGCCGCCATTACATCGGACACAAAATGCATCCCGGCCATAATGCGGGAAAACGCAACAAATCCTATGAACAGCAGCGAAACTGCGGGCAATACAACTGACTTCCGCGGCAGAGACGGAAACAGTTCCGGCAGAGCGAACAGAAACAGCGATGCGGAAGCGCCCTGGGTATGCCCGCTCGGAAACGAGTAGAACCTGTCGCCGCGGATCGCAAACCCGGCAATCTCATACCAGTTTCGAAACTCGGCATCCCCGTTTGCGATTACATAGAACCGCGGCCGGCCCCAGATCATTTTGAACAGGTGCACCGTCGCAAACGCCGCGACTACGGCAGCCAGGTATGTTATCAGAATCCGGTGATTCCCGTCGGTCTGTTCCGGCAGCGGAAGCTGATGCACAAGGCCGTAGATCAGGATCGTGGATATAACAATAAGCAGAATCTCGGCAAGCATTCCGAAGGCATCCCGCCACAGTTCAACGCTGCACGCTGCACAAAGTCCTGCTTCGATCAGGCGGAGAAACACGCCCTGCTTCCCATCGGTTTCAAATGAACGAAGGCACCAGGCCGGAATAAAAAACACCGGAAACGGACCGAGCCTGGCTCCCGTTTCAACAATGAACGGAGAAGCCTGGGCCGTCAGGCGGTACGAAACTGCAAGATCTCTGGTTGCGGCAGTCAGAAACACACACAGAAATAATCCTGCGGCAGCCGCAGTAAATAAACGACGTTTCATAAGGGAAATAATAAAACGGAACCACGTTTATGGCAAACAGGTTCCGTTTATGATCATGGAATCTGGACGGCCGCAATTGCCAGTCCCCCGTCATGGGAAATACTGACTGCGATTTCCGGGTGTCCCTTAACGTAAGGTTTTCCTTCGGGATCATTGAGTACCGGCCAGGTAAGACAGGCAGTCTCGCCGGTTGCCTTGAACAGGGCCTCCTTGGCAGCGAACCGCCCGCCGATATATTCGATCCTGCGGGACTGTGAGCCGCGCGTGACAAGTTCTTCCCGCTCCTCCGGGGTCAGAATCCGCGATACAAATGCCTCGTCTTCCGTAATTCTCGAGAGATCAACAATATCAACGCCGATCACAGCTTCTCCACCTCGGCATAGGCAGAGAATACCTTCTCATCCCCTTTGACGCCGTCAATGCGGTACTTGCCTTCCCCGTATTCATAGAAAAGCGTAACCTGCTCGCCGCAGGAAAGCTCCTTCAGATAGTTGAGCTGAATCACCCGCATGCGTGTCACTTCATGGAAATGCATGTCATACATATCATCGATCCAGTCCAGGTAGCGGGTATTGTTCATATGCCCGTTAAGGTCAATGTCCGAATACATGACTTTCCGTATGATGGCCGGAATATCCGACTCGATGGAACGCAGACCCATCGGAAGCTGCGGCATCCCGTCTTCCGGTACGCCGGGTATCTCAATCTTCTCTTCTTCCGGCGAAACCGGCAGGCGGTCCTCCGCACGGATCAGAAGCCAGATTGCCGATCCGCGCAGAATCAGGCGTCCGCTTTCATCTCTGGCCTCGTAGTAACGCGGAAACATGGTATGCGCCTGCTCCCCTGCGATCGTGGAAAACGTAATCGTCTCGTCATAGCAGATCGGACGCTCCAGCTCGATCCGCATCCGGGAGATCACCCAGAGCAGACCGCGGTCCAGGGTTCTGTCGCGGGTTACCCCAACCCGTTCCACATCGAAAATACTGATTTCCTGCAAAATGGAAAACAGCGATGAAAGGCGCAGGTGCTGAAACCTGTCACATTCGGAAGACAGAATCTTTATTGTCTGTTTGTATTCCTCAGGCATTGGCCGTTTCCTTCTGAGCTTTTCTGACCGCTTCAATCACATCCCGTACGGTAGACAGATTCTTCCATGTATTCTCAGGAATCCGGACATTGAAGCGGGCTTCAATCTTTGTCATCAGCATGACAAAACTCATCGAATCCGCACCGAGATCGCGATTGATCACGGTGTCCATCGTTATCACCTCTGTTTCTGTTTCCGGAAGGCAGATATGAATAATCTTCAGCAGTTCTTCAAGCATTTCCTGATCTGTCATAACAGTTCCTCTACTTTCCATCGTTTCAGTTTCCCGG
>CAJOLG010000013.1 GCA_905235315.1 uncultured Solobacterium sp.
ACGAAGAGGTATTCTTTACCGAAGCGGATGCGTTTATCAATGAAAACAAGGATCCGGAGTACGGACAGAAAGTCCGTGTGCTCCGCATCTGGGGCGATGCCTTCTATGAACGGGATGAGGCATTCAAAGAACATCTGGAAGATCTGAATATTGATGCGCTCCTTTCTGCCGGCAAAAAGAATCAGGGCTTCTCAAACAACGAAGACAGCTTCTTTTATCTGTATGTCGCAATTCCCAACCGTCTGTACTACCGCGGCCGCAGAGATCTCAGAAACGTTCTGGATGAAAAACTTTCCGCGTATGAAGAAGTCAACGGGGATACGTTACTGAAAAAACTGTATGACGAGAACCGGAAGTTCTATGACCGCACCGATGATCAGGGCAGGGAATTCATCCGGAGTCTTCTGGCCGGCGAATATCCCGGGTACCGGTATTCCAAGCAGCTGATCGGTCTGTACAAAAACTGCGAGGAGGGGATCCTTGCGGCCCAGTACAAGGAAGAAGGCAATACCGAAAAATATGACGAGTGCCTTGCGGATCTGAAGAATTTCGCAGAAAATACGCGCCTTGGAGCCCGCTGGCTGAAAGAACTCGGCATTGAGTATCCGAAGGAAGAAGAGGAAGAAGAAGCCGCGCAGGAAGAAGAAGGAGCGGAAGAAGCGCCCGCTGCGGAAGCGGAAACACCCGAAGAAGCGCCCGCGGACAGCACGGAAGCCGAAACGGAAAAGGAAGAGGCGGAATGAAGCTGATCGCAGGACTTGGCAATCCGGGAAAGGAATATGAAAAGACCCGCCATAACAGCGGATACATGGCACTGAACAGACTGGCGGAAAATGTTGGGGCGTCTTTCAGCGGAACGAAATTTCAGGCACTTACTGCCATAGCGGTCATCGCCGGTGAGAAAGTGCTTCTGATGGAGCCGCTCACGTTCATGAACCTGTCCGGGAATGCAGTGCGTGCTGCGGCAGACTACTATCATATTGAACCGCAGGATATTCTGATCCTGCATGATGATATGGATCTTCCGGTCGGGTCCGTACGGATCCGTCCAAATGGAAGCTCCGGTGGGCAGAAGGGCATGAAACACATCATTTCCTGCATGGGCACGGATGAGATTGCCCGGATCCGCATCGGGGTCGGACACAGCCGCCCCGGCGAACATGACGTGGTGCCCGACTGGGTGCTCTCCCCGGTATCGAAGGCGGACCGGGAACTGTTTGAGAACGCAATCGATACCGCAGCCAGAGCTGCGGAGGCATGGGTCAGCGAACCGCTGGACCGTGTTATGTCGAAGTATAACCTGAAGGTAAAACAGGAAGCGGAGAAGAAGGAAGAATAACATTTGGGAACCAACAGCAGTTTTCCGGTATGCGTGCAGCGGGAGCTGGACGCAAATCCGGCAGTACGGAAACTTGACGCCGGGAAAAGCCCGCTGCCGCTTTCTTCCCTGATTGAAGAAGCGCTGGTGACAGCGGTATCCTACCGCAGAAACCCGCGGCCGATCCTTGTCGTCAAACACAGCTTATACAGCGCGCAGAGACTCTATGAACGTCTGTCCACCCTCCTGGGGGAAAACGCATGCGCGCTTTTCGGCGCGGATGAATCCCTCCGGGTTGAGGCAATCGCCGCAAGTCCCGAGATGACGGCCGCCAAGGTTGAGACCCTGGCTTCCCTGCTGGACCATCCGTGCCAGGTGGTCATTACCTGCCCGAGCGGTCTTCTGCGGCAGCTGCCGGATCCGGAAACCTTCCGGGACGCATGTATCCCGGTAAAGACCGGGGATACTCTTTCCATGGACGAGCTGAAACGCCGGCTCCGTGCGGGCGGATACTACGAAACCCCGCACATTGATCAGCCGCTGTCGTTTGCGGCACGCGGCGGTATCGTGGACGTGTATTCCATCAATTATGAACAGCCGATCCGCATTGAGTTCTTTGACGATGAAGTCGACAGTATCCGGTTCTTTGACGCATCTACCCAGAAGACGATCCTGCCGGCGGAGGAAGTAAAGATTGTGCCGGCAAGCGATATCCTGTTTTCGGAAGCACAGAAGAACGAACTGAAGGAGACGGCTGCCCGCATCCTTTCCGAAAATCCGGATCCCGTTCTGGCCTCTTCGGTGAACGCTTCGCTTGGGCTGATCGAAAAATCGATCAGTGAACCCGGGCTTTATCCGTACTATGCGCTGCTGTCAAAGAGCGCATCCGTCATTGACTACATGGATCATCCCCTGATCATCGCCGGGGATGAGGAGCGGATCCGGGAAAACGCAAAACGCCTCAATGATGAAACGCTGGTGTATCTGCAGGAAATGGCACAGGAGAAGAAACTCCTGCCGCGGTTTACCGCATTCCATGACTATGACCGGCTGCTGAAGGGGGCCCGCATCGTGCGGGAAGACCCGCTCTATGACAATATCTCGGGCATCACGGAGGTCCATCTTCCAAGCGAACCGCTCGAGCTCCGTCTGCGTCTGCTTGGCAGTGAAACCCGCGTGCTGTGCTGTCTGCACAGCTCGCAGATGAACAAGGTGATCAATGCGTGCACGGAGAATCAGATCCCGTATCATCTGATGACCGATGACAGCGCCAGGCTCGAATTCGGTCTCAATCTCTGCCTTTCGGATTTCCCGGAGGGATTCTCCCTGCAGGAAAGCGGACTGACGGTTGTCACCGACCGGGAGCTGTTTGAGATTGCGCACCATACCGGACGGTATGAAAAAAAGTTCCGCAGTGCGGAAGTGATTCATGCGTACAACGAGCTTGAACCCGGGGATTACATTGTGCACGCAAACCATGGGGTCGGCCAGTATATCGGAATCGAAACCCGCGAAGTGCAGGGCACCATGCGGGATTTCCTGCGCATTGTGTATAAAGGCAATGCGGAGCTTCTTGTCCCGCTGGAACAGTTCCGGCTCGTAAGGAAGTTTGTCTCCCGGGAAGGGGTTGTGCCCCGTCTGAACAAACTCGGCACAAATGAGTGGGAGAAAACAAAACAGAAGCTGGAAGCCAACGTCAATGATCTTGCGGACCGCCTGGTAACGCTGTATGCGGCACGGGAAACGCATATCGGCCATGCATATCAGCCGGACAGCGATCTGCAGCGGCAGTTTGAATCCGAGTTTGCCTATGAACTGACGCCGGATCAGGAAGCCGCAGTGCAGGATGTCAAACGCGATATGGAAAGCGACAAGCCGATGGACCGCCTCATCTGCGGGGATGTCGGCTTCGGGAAGACCGAGATTGCGGTGCGGGCAGCGTTTAAGGCAGCTGCGGAAAACAAGCAGGCAGCGGTGCTCTGCCCGACAACGATTCTCGCCGAACAGCACTTCCAGACCTTTCTGCAGCGCTTCTCCGGCTATCCGTTTACGATCCGGGTGCTGGACCGGTTTGTGAATCCTTCGGTTGTGCGCAGCACCCTGGAGGGACTGAAGAACGGAAGCGTGGATATCGTGATCGGTACCCACCGCATTCTTTCCCGGGATGTGCAGTTCAAAGATCTCGGGCTTCTTGTGGTGGATGAAGAACAGCGGTTCGGGGTAGAGCACAAGGAAAAAATCAAGGAGCTCAGACAGAACATCGATGTCCTGACCCTGAGCGCGACGCCGATTCCCCGGACATTACAGATGTCGCTGGTCGGTATCCGTTCTCTCTCCCAGCTTGAAACTCCGCCGGCCAACCGGTATAACGTACAGATCTATGTGGCGGAGATGAACCGCGGTCTGATAACCGATGCGATTGAAAAGGAACTCGCCAGAAACGGTCAGGTATTCTACCTGTGCAATTCCATTGACCGGATTTATGACAAGGCACGTACGCTGAAATCCTGCGTTCCGGATGCGAAGATCGGCATCGTCCACGGAAAGATGGACCGGGATTCCATCGAAGATGTGATGTATAAATTCAATCAGAAGGAACTGAACGTTCTGGTGTGCACTACGATCATCGAAAACGGCATTGACATTCCCAATGCCAATACGATCCTCATTGAAAATGCGCAGAACTTCGGTCTTTCCCAGATCTACCAGATCAAGGGCAGAGTCGGCCGCAGTGACCGGGTCGCCTATGCCTATCTTCTGATTCCGCCGTACCGGGAACTCTCGGAAACGGCTGCCAAGCGTCTGCAGGCGGTAAAGGAGTTTGCCCGGCTCGGCTCCGGGTATAAGATCGCAATGCGCGATCTTACCATACGGGGAGCAGGAGATATGCTGGGACCGGAACAGTCCGGCTTTATCGACACGGTCGGTATTGATATGTATATTGAAATGCTGGAGAGTGCGATTGAGCGCTCAAAGGGCATTGTAAAGGAAGAAGTGCCGGAGCACGTCCATGTCATGACTTCGGGAAGCGGCTATATTCCCGAAGCGTTCGCCCCGGATGATTTTGACAAGATCTCCATGTATCAGAAGATCGATCAGCTGCAGGATCCCGAAGCTCTGCAGGAATACCGGGAGGAAGTGACCGACCAGTACGGACGGCTTCCGGAGGAGGTCGCAGCGCTGTTTGAAAAACGCCGGCTTGATATCGCCGTCAACCGTCCGAATGTGGAATCCTTCCGGGAACTTCGGGGCAGTCATGTGGTGACGTTTACCGAGGCATTCTCCCAGACCCTGGACGGTGTGAAACTGTTCAAACTGTTTTCTGAAATCAGTAAGGATATTCAGCTCAGCTACAAACAGAACCGCATCATCGCGGCGGTGCCGGATACCGCCCGCTCGCTTCAGACGGTAATTGAACTGATCGAACGGTCAGAGGAGGCAGTAAAGCATGCGAATTGATAAATGGCTGAAAGTATCCCGCATTCTCAAGCGCAGAACCATCTCGCAGGAGCTGGCGAAAAACGAGCGGGTGGAAATCAACGGAAAAGCGGTGAAACCCTCAAAGGAGGTTCATCCCGGCGATGAGGTCAGTGTGCGCTTCGGCAGCCGGAAGATCACGGTGCGTGTGCTTTCCACCGAAGAGGTAAAACGCAAACAGGACGCATCCGAACTGTATGAAATCCTCAAAGAGGAATATGCGGAACCTCCGCAGGAAACGGAAGCCGGAGAATAAAAAAAGATCTCTGTTTTTGGAAATGATCCGGAAACGGAGATCTTTTTGTGTCGCTTAGTCTTCTTTGGCAGGTTCTTCGGCAGCCGGTTCGGAAGCCTTCGAAGTCTTCCATGCGGTATACGCATCGAGTTCCGGTTTGCAGATGGTAAGCGCGAGAGCGATTACCGCCACATCATCAAGCATACCGATGATCGGAATTCTGTCATTGATCAGATCCTTCCGCTTGATGAGATAGAGCAGGGCGCTCACTGCAGATGCGATGACTTTCGGCGAGACTTCGGTATATTCCTTCGTCGCATAACTCGCAACGAGAGAGACCATTGTCGGCAGATCATTCGCAACGGTTCCGAAGACCGGAACACCCTTTAATTTGGTCTGAACCTGGGCGAGCAGACCGTTGATCTCTTCGGGATTGTCGATCATCTCTTTCGCCTTGTCCATACCGCTGTCGAGAGCTTTCTGAACCTTTTCCATTTCAATAAATTCGCTCATGTTTTTTTACCTCCAGTTCAACTATAACAGTTTTGTGTTTTGTTTGACTGCGCAATGCGTTCAGTGATGTCCGGGTGTATCTTCATTGAACGGGCTGCGGCTGTAGTTTTCGGATTTGGAGTACACATATTCCTCCATCTTACGCTGCAGGGGATGTTTCTCCCAGCGGTTCAGATCCGCCGCGAGTTTCCATGCGGTGAGCTGGAAAAACGGCAGGATACATAACGGGGTCAGTTCATCCGGAACATCACATGAAACATGGAATACATGATCTCCGGTATATGCCGGATCCGTGGTGATGAGATAGGCGTTGTCCGTGACGATCCGGGTTCCTTCATAGATCTTGCGGATCCGGTCTCTTCCCGGCTCTGTCTCGATCAGGAATACCGTATAGCCCGGCGTCAGCTGAAGATTCGGTCCGTGAATGAATTCTTCCGGTTCATGGGCCGCCGTCATGATCTTTACCGTTTCACTGATCTTCAGGGCGCCTTCGAGCGCTGTGCCGTAGTTTGCGCCGACACCGCACACATAGGCATTGGTAATTCCGGACAGCGACCGGTAGTTGGCATCGAAGAACGGAACCCAGTCTTTCTGTACCTGTTCATTGACGTCGGCACAGGCAATGATCTGTTCTTTCAGGACAGCGGCTTCTTCGGCCGTAATGGTTCCGACGGCCTGTCCGGCCTCGATCGCAAAGAGAATCAGAAACAGCGTGAGGGTCGTCATTCCGCGGGTCACAAACCCGACGGTTTCCCGGCCTGCCCCGTAATCGGCTGCGATATCACAGACGTTCGCAAGATCGCTCTGCAGGTCACCGGTCAGCGCAATACAGCGGCGGCCTTTCTGTTTCACCACTTCCGCAGCTTCCAGCACATTGAGGCTGTAGCCGCTTTGGGAGACAAGGATGACCATATCCTCGTCGGTGATGTCATGTTCGCAGGTGACAAAGGTGAAGGGCGCAAGGACTTTCACCTCCGTGCCGAGATATTTTCGGATAAACGGCCGCGCACACATTGCGCCGTTCATGGAAGAGCCGCATCCGATGATCCAGATGGTCCGGTAGTTTCCCCTTAGGAACTCCTTCGTGACCGGTTTTGTCAGTAATGCACTGGCGACGGTATTGTGCCGGATATAATCCGGGCAGGACGCAATGTAGTCCTGCATGGTTTTCCTTGTATTGTCCATGATGAGAAATCCTTTCAGTTATGCTGGTAGGGTTTTTTCAGTATAGCATACCTGCAGAACACACCTGTTGGGCAAAGATGCCCGAAACAGAAAAGATTCTGCCGGACGCAGAATCTTCAGGCTTGGGGCTATGGCGGAACGATTACCAGCCTCCGCCCCAGGCAACGACATTCATATCCAGAACTTCGTAGGGCTTGATGTTAAGCGCGCGCATCGTCATTCCCTTCGCGCACAGCATTCCCTTATAGAAGGTCTCACAGTTCGCTCCGTCGGCCAAGGAGTGCTGCCAGGTGCGGGTTTCAATATGCTCGATGGTTTCATCCGGCTCAACATAGTAGGTCGTTTCAATATACTGTTTCGATGTCGGATCTTTTGTGCCGCTGATCGTGTAGTGTACTTCGATCTTAAATCCTTCCTCTCCACCGCCTGCGCCGGCAACCAGTTCCAGGCTTTCATCCGGGATATTCTTTTCGTTCATATGGCTTCTGCCTCCTTACCTTTACAATATACGCAGAATGAACGGAATTTCCATGTGAGATTCACCCCAGGCCCAAACGAATCCGCAGGAAGAGGGGGTACCGTTTCTGTGCCGGATTCCACCGGGCATTCCCATTCTCCGGCGCATTCCGGATTTCCTTAATCTTTTGGTTGAACCGAAGGGTAGTGCGTGATACTATACTTAGGAAATCTTTAAATCGATACGAGATATCGGCAAGATCGAAGCGCTTCAACTATATACAGAAGAACCGCCCTCCGGGGCGTGCCTTTCAGCGGAATGAACGATCCCGACCTTGCCGAAACGGTAAGGTTTTTATTTTAGGAGGGTTATCATGACACTGTTGAAACAGAACGATATCCTGAATCAGGCAACGGAACAGCGTGCTGTTCGTCTTCCCGGTTTTTGCGATGTACATGTACATCTGCGAGAGCCGGGTTTTTCTTATAAAGAGACGATTCTCACCGGCTCCAAAGCTGCCGCAAGAGGCGGCTATACCGCGGTATGCACGATGCCGAATCTGAATCCGGTCCCGGATTCCCTGGCGCATCTCAAAGTCCAGCAGGACATCATCGACCGGGATGCGGTCATTCATGTATATCCGTATGCGGCGATCACCGTAAACGAAGAGGGAAAGGAACTCTCGGATATGGAGGCGCTCGCACCGAAGGTCATCGCGTTTTCGGATGACGGACACGGGGTGCAGTCGGATGCCATGATGGAAGAGGCAATGCGCTGCGCAAAGCGGCTGAACCGGCTGATCGTTGCGCACTGCGAAGACAACCGCCTGCTTCATGGGGGATATATCCATGACGGAAGCTACGCAAAGGAACACGGACATAAAGGAATCTGTTCCGAGAGCGAATGGGGGCAGATCGCCAGGGATCTTGAACTGGCGGAGAAGACCGGCTGCGGGTATCATGTCTGCCACATTTCCACGAAGGAAAGCGTGGAAGTGATCCGTCAGGCCAAGGCAAGAGGGGTGGATGTGACCTGCGAGACCGCACCGCACTACCTGCTGTTATGCGAGGATGATCTGAAGGAAGACGGCCGGTGGAAGATGAATCCGCCGCTTCGCGCAAAAGAAGACCAGGATGCCCTGATCAAAGGCATTCAGGACGGAACGATCGATGTGATCGCCACCGATCACGCACCGCACAGCGCAGAGGAAAAGAACCGGGGACTGGAAAAGAGTGCCTTCGGAATTGTCGGAATCGAAACGGCATTCCCGCTGCTCTATACCTATCTGGTAAAACCCGGTGTCATCAGCTTTGAAAAACTGATGGATCTGATCGTCTATCATCCCCGCCGGCGGTTCAATATCCCGCTTGGGGAAGAAGATTACTCGATCTGGGATCTCGAAGCGGAAACCGTCATCAACCCGGATGACTTTCTGTCAAAAGGAAACGCAACCCCGTTTGCGGGATGGACCGTGAACGGGATCTGTAAAAAAACCGTGGTGAACGGCATCACGGTATATGAGGAGGAGAAGTAACATGGCAAAACGCACAGACATCAAAAAAGTTCTGATCATCGGTTCGGGACCGATCGTCATCGGTCAGGCGGCAGAGTTTGACTATGCCGGAACGCAGGCCTGCCTTGCGCTGAAGGAAGAAGGTTACCAGGTCATCCTGTGCAACTCCAACCCGGCAACGATTATGACGGATACCTCCATCGCCGATAAGGTCTACATGGAGCCGCTGACACTGGAGTATATCGCAAAGATCCTGCGCTATGAGCGCCCGGATGCGATCCTGCCGGGTATCGGCGGGCAGACCGGATTAAACCTTGCGATCCAGCTGGAAAAGAAGGGCATCCTGAAAGAATGCGGTGTTGAACTGATCGGCACCAGCAGCCGCAGTATTGAGCGGGCGGAAGACCGGGAGCTGTTCAAGGAGATGTGCGAATCGATCGGAGAACCGGTTATTCCCTCCGAAATCACCTATTCCATCGAGGAAGCCAAAAAGGCAGCGCTCGATATCGGCTATCCGGTTGTGCTCCGGCCTGCGTTTACGCTCGGCGGAACCGGCGGCGGCTTTGCGAACAACGAAGAGGAGCTGGTTGAAATCGGAAACAATGCCTTCAAGCTTTCTCCGGTTCATCAGGTTCTCATTGAAAAGTCCGTTAAAGGATATAAGGAAATCGAATTCGAGGTCATGCGGGACTCCTACGACCGCGCGATCACAATCTGCGGAATGGAAAACGTTGACCCGGTCGGCGTACACACCGGTGACAGTATCGTTGTGGCACCGATTCTCTCGCTCAATGATCATGATCTGAAGATGCTGAATGACAGCGCAATCAAGATCATCCGGGAGCTGAAGATCGCCGGCGGCTGTAATGTGCAGTTTGCGCTGAATCCCAACTCCAGCGAATACTATCTGATCGAAGTGAACCCCCGGGTTTCCCGGTCCTCTGCGCTTGCGTCCAAGGCGAGCGGCTATCCGATCGCCCGGGTTACCGCAAAGATCGCAGTGGGCATGGCCCTGGAGGATATTCCGGTAGCCGGCGGAAACGCCGCGATCGAACCTTCACTCGACTATCTGGTTGCGAAGTTCCCGCGCTTCCCGTTTGACAAATTCCCGCTGGCGCCCAATACCCTCGGTACGCAGATGAAGGCGACCGGAGAAGTCATGGGCATCGGCTCCACCCTGGAAGAGTGCTTCCTGAAATCGGTGCGTTCTCTCGAAACCGGGGTCTGCCACTTCCATATGGCAAAGTTTGACGGGATGCCGTCCGTTGACATCCGGGAATATCTGAAGGAATTCCGGGCGGACGGAATCTTCGCCATGGCTGAACTTCTGCGCCGGGGAGAAAGTGTGCAGGACCTGTACCGGCTGACCATGATTACACCGCTCTTCCTGGAAAGCCTGAAGAAGATTATCGACTTTGAGACCGTGCTCAAAGAACATAAGAACGACCGCACGGTACTTCGGGAAGCGAAGGTCTTGGGCTTCTCCGACCGGTATATCGCTTCGCTTTGGGAATGTGCGGAGACCGACGTCTATCACATGCGCAAGGAAGCGAAGATCACACCGGTATTCCGGATGGTGGATACGCTTCACACCGGAACCTATATCGCATACCTGTATTCCTCCTATACCGGAACGAATGACTCCCGTCTTTCCGACCGCAAAAAGGTCATTGTCATCGGTGCGGGCCCGATCCGCATCGGTCAGGGTGTCGAGTTTGACTATTCCTCCGTGCATGCGGTTCAGACGATCCGCCGGGCGGGCTATGAGGCCATTATCATAAACAACAACCCGGAGACGGTATCCACCGACTATACGACAGCGGACAAGCTCTACTTCGAGCCGCTGACGACAGAAGATGTCATGGAGATCATCGACTTTGAACAGCCGATCGGCGTAATCGCTTCCCTCGGCGGCCAGACTGCGATCAACCTCGCAGAGCCCCTCCGGGAGCGCGGTGTCAAACTGATCGGCACCGACTGTGATGCGATCGAGCGGGCAGAGAACCGCGACAGCTTTGAAAAGGTTCTGCAGCGTCTGAACATCCCGCAGCCGCAGGGCAAGGCGGTCACGAATATCGAAGACGGGGTTGCGGCAGCACGGGAGATCGGCTATCCGGTTCTGGTGCGTCCTTCCTTCGTACTCGGCGGACGTGCCATGCAGATTGTGGCGGATGAAGAACAGCTGCGCAAATACCTGCGTGATGCGGTTGAGATCGATGCGGACAAGCCGGTGCTCGTGGACCATTACATCCAGGGCAAGGAACTGGAAGTGGACGCAATCTGCGACGGCATCGACGTCTTTGTGCCGGGCATCATGGAGCTGGTCGAGCGAACCGGCATCCATTCCGGCGATTCGATCTCCGTCTATCCGACGTTCAGCGTCTCCGATAAAGTGAAAGGAATCATCCTGCAGTATGCCAGGAAGCTCGGCCTTGAGATCGGCATTGTGGGTCTGTACAACATTCAGTTCATCGTCGATGAGAACGATGATGTCTACATCATTGAAGTGAACCCGCGCTCTTCACGTACGGTACCGTTCCTGTCCAAGGCGACCGGCTACTCCCTTGCGGATATCGCAACGGAAGTCATTCTCGGAAAGAGTCTGAAAGAGCAGGGCATCTTCTCGCTGTATCCAGAAGAAAAGAAACGTCACTATGTCAAAGTTCCGGTCTTCTCCTTCAACAAAATCAAGGGACTGGATGCCTACCTCTCGCCGGAGATGAAGTCCACCGGTGAAGCGATCGGCTATGACGACCGGCTCAACCGTGCACTGTACAAAGCCCTCCAGGCAAGCGGCACCCGCCTTCAGAACTACGGTACGGTATTTGTGACCGTCGCCCAGAAGGACAAGGAAGAGGCGCTTCCGCTGATCCGCCGTTTCTACAACCTCGGCTTCAATATCCAGGCAACACCGGGCACAGCGGAGTTCCTGAAGGAAAACGGAATCCGCACGCATGTTCTGCAGAAGATCAAGAGCGGCAGTGATGATATCCCCAATGCGATCCGCCAGGGTCATCTTGCCTATGTGATCAACACCCAGGATCCGGGCAGTATGACTACCGCAAGTGACGGCGCAAAGATCCGTAATCTTGCGACAGAGAACAACGTTACGATCTTCACCTCACTGGATACGGTATCCGTTCTGCTGGATGTTCTGGAGGAAACGACCCTTACGATCTCCACGATCGATGCGTGACGGCCATGAAACAGAAACTGCTTGCGGTGCTCGCGAATACCGCGCTCACCGGAAATGTATATGAGATGAAGCTGTCCGGCATTGCGGATGCGGATATCCGCCCCGGTCAGTTCGTCAACGTAAAGGCGGGAAACCAGTTCCTGCGGCGGCCGATCTCGGTCTGTGATGCGGAGGGAGATACCCTGACGCTGGTATACCGGGTAAACGGCGAAGGAACGCTTGCGATGAGCCGGCTTCAGCCGGGGGAATCCGCAGATGTTCTGCTGGAACTTGGAAACGGGTATGATCTTTCCTCTGCCGGGCAGCACCCGCTGCTGGTCGGCGGAGGGGTGGGAATTCCGCCGCTGTATTATCTTGCGAAAGAATTAAAAAAACAGGGCATCCGTCCCTCGGTGATCCTTGGCTTCAATACCGTATCGGAGCTGTTCTATGAAACGGCCTTCCGGGCGGTATGTGATGACGTGACGGTGACGACCGCAGACGGCTCGTATGGGGTCAAAGGGTTTGTGACGGATGCGCTGCCGGAAGAATGCACGCATACCTATGCCTGCGGCCCGCTGCCGATGATGAAAGCACTGTACCGCGCCCTTCCGGTGAGCGGTCAGTTCAGCCTCGAAGAGCGCATGGGATGCGGCTTTGGGGCCTGTATGGGATGTTCGGTGCAGACAAAGACCGGCAATAAACGGGTCTGTAAAGAAGGCCCGGTATTCCGGAAGGAGGACCTCCTGTGGGAAGACTGAATGTAACGCTGTGCGGAACAGAACTGGAGAATCCGGTCATTCCCGCTTCCGGGACGTTCGGGTTCGGGTATGAGTTCGCAGAACTGTATGACATCAACTGCCTGGGAACCTTTTCCTTCAAGGGCACAACAAAGGATCCGCGTTTCGGCAACCCGACTCCGCGCATCGCGGAATGCGCCTCCGGCATGTTAAATGCGGTCGGTCTGCAGAACCCGGGCGTGGAAGCGGTCATCGCGGAAGAGCTTCCGAAACTGAAGCGTGTCTTTCAGAAGCCGGTTATGGCCAATGTCAGCGGCTTTTCGGTCGAAGACTATGTATATACGGCATCCCTGCTGGACAACGAAGAGCAGGTCGGCTGGCTGGAGATCAATATCAGCTGCCCGAATGTGCACGGGGGAGGAATGAGTTTCGGCACCGATCCCGATGCGGCGTATGAGGTGATTCACGCAGTCCGGAAGGCGGTAAAAAAACCGCTGATCGCAAAGCTGTCCCCGAATGTGACAGACATCACCGCCATCGCCCGGGCATGTGAGAATGCGGGTGCGGATGCGGTCAGCCTGATCAATACCCTGCTGGGGATGCGGATCGACCTTCGGACCGGCAGGCCGGTGCTTGCCAATACCACCGGCGGATTGTCCGGCCCGGCGGTGTTTCCCGTCGCAGTACGCATGGTATATCAGGTTCATAACGCAGTATCCATCCCCGTGATCGGGATGGGAGGTATTACAAAAGCGGAAGATGTGATCGAGATGATGATGGCCGGTGCCTCCGCCGTGGAGGTCGGAGCCGCAAATCTCACCGACCCGTATGCCTGTCCGAAGATCATCGCGGATCTTCCCGCGGTGATGGACCGGTATGGAATTGAAACACTCACCGATATCATCGGAATTGCATAGGAGGAGGAAAGCAGCGTATGGCAAAAGATGTAATCATTGCCTGTGACTTTGCGGGCGAAGAGGAAACCCTGAAGTTTCTGGATCAGTTTACGGAAGAACGGCCGTTTGTGAAGATCGGCATGGAACTGTTTTATTCGGCAGGCCCTTCCATTGTAAAGAAGCTTAAGGACCGGGGTCATCCGGTGTTCCTGGATCTCAAGCTTCATGACATCCCCAATACGGTAAAGAAAACCATGGCGGTGCTCTCTTCCCTGGATGTCGACATCGTCAATCTGCACGCCTCCGGCACCACCGCAATGATGAAGGCTGCACTGGAAGGCCTGACCCGGCCGGACGGTTCCCGGCCGCTGCTGATCGCGGTCACCCAGCTGACCTCCACCGATCAGGAGGCGCTGGAAAAGGATCTGCTCATTTATGAGCCGATTGAAACGGTGGTCATGCATTATGCGCTGAACGCAAAGAATGCCGGGCTTGACGGAGTCGTTTGTTCGCCGCTGGAAGCCGGCAGGGTTCACGAAGTATGCGGGGAATCGTTCTTAACGGTAACCCCGGGCGTGCGCTTCGCCGACAGTAAGGCGGATGATCAGAAGCGGGTCATGACACCGGAGAAGGCGCGGGAAGCAGGTTCCGACTACATTGTGGTCGGCCGCCCGATTACCCAGGCGGAAGATCCCGCTGCGGCATACCGCAGATGCGTGAAGGAATTTCTCGGCAGATAACAACGTCTCAAGGAGGGTTTGAATGATATGGAATTGAATCAGAAAATCGCAGAAGATCTTTTGAAGATCAAAGCAGTCTTCTTCCGTCCGGATGAACCGTTCATCTGGGCGAGCGGAATCAAAAGCCCGGTGTACTGTGACAACCGGCTCACTCTGACAGCGCCGGATGTGCGCACGGATGTGGAAACCGGCCTTGCGGAGCTGATCCGTACGTATTACCCGGAAGCGGAAGTTCTCATGGGAACGTCCACGGCCGGTATCGCGCATGCGGCGATCACCGCGCATCTGATGGGGCTTCCGATGGGATATGTGCGCAGCGGAAACAAGGACCATGGCCGAAAGAACCAGATTGAGGGAAAACTGGAACCGGGCCAGAAGGTTGTTGTGGTGGAAGATCTGATCTCCACCGGCGGCAGTGTACTGGAAGTCGTCAATGTTCTGCGGGAGGCAGGCGCCGACGTGCTCGGCATTGTCTCGATCTTTACCTACGGCATGGAAAAGGGAAAACAGCGCCTTGCGGACGCAAATGTCATCAATCATTCGCTGACGGACTTTGACTGTATCGCTGAAGTGGCGGCGAAGACCGGCTATATCAGCGAAGGGGATGTCAAACGTCTGATCGCCTTCCGGAACAACCCGTCGGACGAGGCGTGGATCACATTATGAAACGAAGTGTAATTGATGTGCTGGACCTCAGCACGGCGGAAATCAATGAATTGATTGAAACGGCAGAGGACATCATTGCCGATCCGGACAAATATGCGCATGTATGCGACCGGAAAAAACTGGGAACGCTGTTCTTTGAACCGTCCACCCGGACAAGAATGAGTTTTGAGGCGGCGATGTATGAACTGGGCGGCCATGTGATCTCCATGTCCGAAGCAGGCTCCTCCAGTGCCGCAAAAGGGGAGTCGGTTGCGGATACCGTAAAAACCGTCAGTAACTATGTGGATATCATTGCCATGCGCCATCCCAAGGAAGGCGCAGCGCTTGTGGCCGCAAACAACGCCTCGATTCCGGTGATCAATGCCGGCGACGGCGGGCACTGCCACCCGACCCAGACCCTGGCCGATCTGCTTACGATCCATCGGGAAAAGAAGCACTTCGACAATCTGACGATCGGATTCTGCGGCGATCTGAAATTCGGCCGCACCGTGCATTCCCTGTGCGGTGCCATGGCGCGCTATCCCGGCGCAAGGTTCGTGCTCATCTCACCGGAAGAGCTGAAGCTTCCAAGCTACGTGAAGCGGAATATACTGGATCCGGCCGGGATTCCGTATACCCAGACAACGGATCTTGAAGGAGCGATGGAGAATCTCGACATTCTCTATATGACCCGTGTACAGAAGGAGCGTTTCTTCAACGAAGAAGATTATCTGCGGCTCAAAGACCGGTATATCCTGACGGCGGAAAAGATGAAAGCAGCCCCGCAGGATATGATCGTCATGCATCCGCTGCCGCGGGTCAATGAGATCTCGGTGGCGGTGGACGATGATCCGCGGGCATGTTACTTCAAGCAGGTTCTCAACGGCAAATATATGCGTATGGCATTGATCATGAAACTTCTGAAGGAGGCCGGAACCATATGAATATCGACAGTATCCAGAACGGAATCGTAATTGATCATATCTCTGCCGGGCAGGGAATGAAGCTGCTGACGCTGCTGGAGCTTGACCGCGGCGAGGAATCCGTCGCCGTCATCCGGAATGTGCACAGTCAGAAGATGGGGAAAAAAGATATCATCAAGATCGATGCGGATATCGCCGTCAATCTGGATGTGATCGGCTATGTGGATCCCGATGCGACGGTCAATGTAATCAAAGACGGTCTGCTGGTCGAAAAGAAAACGATCGCACGTCCGAAGACGCTGACCGGTGTGATCCGCTGTAAGAACCCCCGCTGTATTACAACCACTGAGCAGGAGCTGAAACATGTCTTCTGTCTGCGGGATGACGGCTACCGCTGTATGTACTGCGAGACGAAGGCAGAGTAAGACAAACGAAAAGGTCCTATCCCTGAATCGGAATCATTCCGGAGATACGACCTTTTTTCATACTGCTATTTCTTCCGAAGCGTTACTTCTGCCACATCCGGCAGCTGCTTTATTTCCCGGATGATGGCTTCGAGCTTGGATTCATGCGACGTGAGCAGGTCCGTTTCCAGGATCCGCCGGTTATCCTTTTCAAAGATCATAACCCGTTCGGGACGCTTACTGTAACGGCGGACGACCTCGATGATATCGGAGATATCCGTTTCATTTTCCTTCATCGTCACCGTCAGAACGGTTTCATAAAGAAGCTGCCCGCTTCCGTGCCGGAGATGGTGCAGAAAAAACTGAATCAGAATCACCAGGATTCCCGTGAACAGGCCGACACCGCAGAGACCCGTGCCGTAGCACACGCCGATACCGGCGGTTGCGAATACGCCGGCAGCGGTCGTCAGACCCTGAATGCTTTCGTTGCGCACAAAGATGATTCCCGCACCGAGAAAGGAAATGCCGGAGATGATCTGTGCCGCAAGCCGTGCAGAGTCAAACCGTACGGTATCTTCAAATCCGTATTTGGACACAATCGTGATGGCGGCCGCTGCGATACATACGATCGCATGGGTGCCCATGCCCGCCTCCTTGGAGCGGGTCTGCCGTTCCAGGCCGATCAGACTTCCGGTGACTGCCGCAAGAAGCAGACGAATGAGCCAGTCCGGGCTGAGATAAAACATCGTTGAGAGATTCATGAATTGTTCCTCCTGATATCAGTGAAGCGGATCAAAACCGGTATCTCTATATTACAACATCCCGGGGCGCACAGGCATGACACAGCACCGCATTCCGGCCGGATTTGCGGCGATAAACAACATCCCGCTTTGGGAACAGGCATAGTATCATACCAGTACGGAGTACTGCCATGAATCGGTTGGAACGTGAATATCTGACATTATCCCTGACCCGGCTCGCAGAGGTTCTGCCGAAGCCGAAGGAAGAACTGATGCGTCTGTTTGAAACGGAGAAGGATGCCGCTTCGGTGGAACAGATTGAGGACATGGTGCTGTGTCTGTTCGGTTTTCCCGTGCAGAGCAGGATGGAACAGGTGATCCTGCTGGTATATGACCGGGAAAAACGGATCATTGCGGATGCCGGGGCATATCATACCGATGCGGCATCGTTTCTGGAGAAGACGGAGATATACGATGCCCTGAGTGAGGAGAGCGACTGGATGTATCTTGAACATTATGTACTGTCCAATACGATGTTTCCGGATCTTCCGTATCCGTTCTGCGAAACGAAGCAGGCTTCGGGGAAGACCGGTGAAGTGCTTCTGTATACCAATGCCTATGTTTCAAAAGAATTCCGCAGGCGCGGTATTTTCAAAACCATCCTGGAAGCGATGCGTGCGCTGCGCAAAGAGGAAGGAATCTGTACGCTGTATACCGTACTGTCCATGGATCCGGATATCGCCTGTTACGGCCCGGACGCAGTGGAAGAGCCGTACTGTTACAGCTTTGAACAGGATGAACCGGTCCGCCTTCAGAATGCGGAGATTGCCCGGCGAACCGGGCTGTATCCGATCCGGCTCGAACCGGATGATCCTGAGGCGGAAACCGACGGAACGAAACTCTGGTTCTGTGTGCGAAAAGAGCTGTGTGAAATCACGGAAGACCCGGCCGCCTGAGACCGGATGAACAATAAGGGAAAGCGATGGCATAATGAAACTATGACCAATAACCGTTATATCCGGGAGATGGATATCGACTGGGAGAAAATATCTCCGGATTCCTATCTCCGGCGCATTCCTGCGCTGAGCAGTCTTGAGACAATGAAGTTCACGCACGCAGTGACCCTGTTTGCGGGAGAGAACGGAACCGGGAAATCGACCCTGCTGGAGGGAATCGCAGCCGCATCCGGGTTCAACCCGGAAGGGGGAACGAAGAACTTCCGTTTTTCGACGTTTGATGACGTTTCCGAACTTCATTCCGCCATTAAACTGATCCGCGGCACAAAGCGGCAGCGCCATGGCTTCTTTTTCCGTGCAGAGAGTTTTTTCAATGTCGCAAGTGCGATTCTGAATGAGTATGATGACGGGAAACAGCCAAACTATCATGCGCAGTCGCATGGAGAAAGCTTTCTGAACTTTATCCAGGATGCCGGCGGGGACGGCCTTTATCTGATGGATGAGCCGGAAGCTGCGCTTTCTCCGCAGCGTCAGCTGACCCTGCTCATACATATTGTCAAAATGGCCGAACAGGGAGCGCAGTTTATCATCGCAACGCACTCTCCGATCCTGCTGGGAATTCCGGACGCAGAGATCCTTGCGTTCCATGAGGACGGCATCCGCCCGGCTGCCTATGAGGAGACAGAGAGTTATAAGATCACGAAACTGTTTGTGGAAAACCGGGAGCGCCTGCTGGGATATCTGCTGGCGGAAGATGAATCGGAATGAACGCAGGGTACTGTTTTGGCGGTATAATGAAACCGATGAAACGTATTGTAAGAGGAATGGCGGTCCTGTTCCTTTTGTTTTCCGGATGCGGGAAGGCAGAAGTACAGAACCCCGCAGAAACAACAGAACCGGACGTATCAGAAACAACAGCAGAATCGGAGGACGAACAGATGGGAGAATTATATCTGAAGATCGGGGAAGAGAACCTGGATGTGAAATGGGAAAACAACGAGAGCGTTGACGTTCTGAAAGAGCAGGTCAGGGAGAACCCGCGGTCGGTGGAGCTTTCCATGTACGGCGGCTTTGAACAGGTGGGAAGTCTCGGGTTCAATGTGCCGCGCAATGATGTGCAGACAGTGACAGATGCCGGCGATATCGTCCTGTATTCGGGAAACCAGATCGTTCTTTTTTACGGATCCAATTCCTGGAGTTATACCAGACTCGGCCATATTGAAAATAAAACGCCGTCCCAGCTGAAAGATCTGCTTGGAAACGGGGATGTGACAATTACGCTGTATTGGGAATAACGCGGAAAATTCATACATGCTGGTAAGACGGTGAATACCGTCTTTTTTACTGATATTTTAGATTTTCAATGAGAATTCAAAGAATTTTTAAGGGCATGATGTAGGAGCCTACTATATAATGTGGTCAACAGTTGGTTTATACATTTTTTGTGTGTGACCGAAAGAGCACGATTATTTACCCGCATGGATGGAACAGACAGGGGGAGATTATGAAACGACAGATTGAAAGACTGATGAACCAGTACCGAACGATGGACCGGGCACTTCGCAGTGTGATGGTATTTCTGATCGCTGCGGCGATGT
>CAJOLG010000014.1 GCA_905235315.1 uncultured Solobacterium sp.
GGAGTGGTCACACCTGTTCCCATCCCGAACACAGAAGTTAAGCACTCCAGGGCCAAAAATAGCTATGCCTGCCATAGTGAATCGAGGTCGTTGCCGGTTCGTTCCCCGGGGCAACTCGGGGACCTTTTTTATTTTTATCCATTCCGGTTTCCCGGAATGCGGTATAATGGGCAGAGCCTTACTGATTATGAAAACACTTGTAACGAAAACATCCAGCCGGGAAGAAACCCATCTGCTCGGCGAAAAACTCGGCGCAGCCGCGGAAGAGAATATGGTTTTTTTGTTGTCGGGGGATCTCGGCGCAGGGAAGACCACGCTTACCCAGGGCATTGCGAAAGGGCTTGGCATCAAGCGCAATGTTACATCTCCTACGTTTACGATCCAGAAACTGTACCGCGGGGGACGGCTGGAACTGAACCATATTGATGCCTATCGCCTCGAAGGACTGTCGCAGGACCTCGGGTTTGAAGAGTATATGAACGACGGCGGGCTTACGGTCATAGAATGGGCAGAGTTCGCACCGCAGCTGATCCCGGAACAGTATCTCTCGGTCACCATCCGCCTGCTGGAAGGGGATGCACGGGAATTTACCTTTGAAGCGTTCGGGGAAGCGTATGAACATCTCCTGGAGGAAATCGCATGATTACGTTATGTATGGATACCAGCCAGTCTTTCCTTGTACTGGCGCTGTTCCGGGACGGAACGAAGCTCGGTTCCTGTCAGGAGCCCTGCTGGAAACGGCAGAGCGAAGAACTCTTCCCGAAGCTGATGAAGCTGATGGAAGAGAACGGCCTTGAACCGGAAGATATCGGGGAAGTGGTGATTACCGAAGGGCCGGGAAGCTATACCGGTGTGCGGATCGCCATGACCTGTGCGAAAGTGTTCTGTGCGATGAAGGATGTGCCGCTTTATACCCTCGGCTCGCTGCAGCTGGCAGCCGGAACGCTGCCCCGCGCAAGTGTGCTGATGGATGCCCGCGGCCACCGCGCGTATTACGCCGTGTATGAAAACGGGGTTCTGCAGGGCGAGCTTTCAGCCGTTGATGTCGATGAGATCCGGGAAATGACCGGACCGGATGAGACGGTGATCGGAGACGGACGGCTGATCGGCCGGGAAGATCGGTGGCCGGATCTTGCCGCAAATTTCATGGCACTGAAGCCGTTCTGGAAGAAAGCGGAAAATGTGCATCTTCTGACACCGGAATATCTCAAGCCGAGCGACGCATACCTGGTGAAGCGCGGATGAGACCGATGACAGAGGATGATCTGCCCCGGATCCTGGAACTGGAAGCACGGTGCTTTCCCGAGAGTCCCTGGCCGGAAGCGGAATATCTGTATGAGCTGCGGGAAAACCCGTTTGCGCAGCTTCGGGTACTGGAGGAGAACGGGGAGATCTGCGGGTATATTGACTGGTGGATCCTGTATGACAAAGCACAGCTTGCCAATATCGCGGTGGCGCCGGAGTATCAAAGGCGCGGATACGCAAAGGCAATGCTGGAGGAATGTATCCGGGATGCCGGAGAAAAAGGGTGTGAGACGCTGAGCCTGGAAGCGCGGGTTTCCAACGCACCGGCGCTTGCCCTGTACCGTTCGTACGGCTTTATTGATGCGGCAGTGCGGAAACGGTATTACGAAAACGGTGAAGATGCCATTCTGATGGTTCTGCCGCTGGGAGGAGAAGTATGACAACCATTCTGGCAATTGAATCGAGCTGTGATGAGACTGCCTGCGCCGTTGTGCGGAACGGAAATGAGATTCTGTCGAATATTGTGAGCAGCCAGATCAACGTGCATACGCTGTACGGCGGTGTTGTGCCGGAAGTCGCAAGCCGCATCCATGTGGAAAATATTTCTGCGGTTGTGACGGAAGCGCTGGCAGAGTCCGGCCTTTCCATGGAGGAGATCGATGCGGTCGCCTATACACTCGGGCCGGGCCTGATCGGCTCGCTTCATGTCGGAGTTATGGCTGCGAAGACGATCGCATTTGCGTATCATAAACCGCTGGTCCCCGTGCATCACATTACGGGGCATATCTATGCCAACGCGTTTGTGACAGAACTGAAGTTCCCGCTCATGGCCCTGGTGGTATCCGGCGGCCATACGGAGCTTGTCTGGATGAAGAATGACTATGACTTTGAGGTGATCGGCACCACGGCAGATGATGCGATCGGCGAAGCGTATGACAAAGTGGCGCGGGTGCTCGGACTTGGGTATCCGGGGGGACCGGCAATTGACCGGCTGGCCAGGGAAGGACGGCCGAATCCGGATTACCGGCTGCCGACTCCGAAGACCGATGATCCGTACAACTTTTCCTTCTCCGGTCTTAAGACAGCGGTTCTGCAGCTGAATGACCGTCTGAAGCGGAACGGGAAGGAAGTGGTTCCGGCGGATCTCGCATACTGCTTTCAGGAGACTGCACTGAATTCCATGGTGGACAAGACCATCGCTGCGGTGAAGGAAAAGAAACCGGTCATGACCGTCCTTGCGGGCGGTGTGGCAGCCAATTCCCGGCTGCGGGAGATGATGACGGAGCGGATGAAGGAAGTTGAAGGATGTGAACTGGTCATCCCGCCGCTCAAATACTGTACCGACAATGCGGCGATGATCGGCGCGGTCGGTGCGGCTGCGTATGCGCATCAGGCATTCGGAACCTTTGAGGATGCGGCAGACCCCGGTCTGGAAATGCCCGGGGAAGCCTGAAACCGGAAAAACAGCGGACTGTGAAAAACAGCCCGTTTTGTTTTGGCAGAACCGGACAGTCTTGTGAAAATAAGTGGAGTTTTGCACATAGTCAGGCTTGTTTTCGATTTCACAAGATGATACACTTTTCTGCAGGTGCGTAAAAAAGTATGGAAGAGAAGAAACAGGTCCCTAAAGCGACACTGCATCGGTATCCGATCTATCTGAAGGCACTCCGCCGCCTGAAAGCGGAGGGAGTGGAACGCGTGATGTCGCGGGAACTTTCGGAATATGTCGCAATTGAATCCACAACGATCCGGCGGGATTTTTCCTTTCTCGGCAGTCTCGGAAAACAGGGCTACGGCTATCAGGTTGATGACCTGATCCGGGTGTTTTCCGAAGAACTCGGAATGAATTTTGATGAGAAGATCATTCTGGTCGGGTGCGGAAACCTCGGAAAGGCGCTGCTGAACTATAACCAGTGGAACCATGTGGTCGGTGAAATCGTCTGTGCGTTTGATATCGCACCGGAAAACGCCGGAAACACCTCGGTTCCGGTATATTCCCTCGATGAGTTTGCGACGATGAAGCCGCCCGGATGCCGGATTGCCATCCTGTGTATCTCCCGGGATATTCAGAAGACGGTCGATCTTCTTGTGGATAACGGCATTACGGGACTCGTCAGTTTCGCCAGTGAACACTTCACCGTGCCGGAAGGAATTCATGTAAAACACATTGACGTGGTGTCCTCGATTCAGGAACTGGTCTTTGAGGCAAACGCAATGCATCAGTAAGAGATGAATAAATATATAACAGCAGAACAAGGAAAAAGGGGTAAGAATTATGCTGAGTGATATGACAGTCAGAGAACTTTACGAACTGACAATTGACGGATCCGATATGGAAAAGGATCAGGTGGAATATGTTTCCCTGCAGGGCTGGATCCGCACAAACCGTTCCGGCAAGAGCGTGAGCTTTATCTCACTGAATGACGGGACGTATTTCAAAAATGCGCAGATCGTATATACCGATACGCTTTCCAACTATGCGGAGATCGGCAAACTGCTCACCGGTGCTGCCGTCAGTGTGACGGGGAAATATGTCGCAACACCGGAAAACAAACAGCCGTTTGAGATTCAGGCAACCGAGATCGTGATCGAGGGAGCGTGCGACAGCACCTACCCGCTTCAGAAGAAACGTCATACCTTTGAGTATCTGCGTGAGATCGGGCATCTTCGTCCGCGCACAAACACACTGTCCGCGGTGTTCCGGGTGCGCTCGGCGCTTGCGATGGCAATCCATGAGTTCTTCCAGAACCAGGGCTTTGTCTATGTCAACACACCGATCATTACCGGCAACGATGCCGAAGGCGCAGGCGAAACCTTTACCGTTACCACACGGGATGACGCAAAGTATGAAGAAGACTTCTTCGGCAAACACGCAAGTCTGACGGTTTCCGGTCAGCTTCAGGCGGAAGCCTTCGCGCTCGCCTTCCGGGATGTCTATACCTTCGGGCCGACCTTCCGTGCGGAAAACTCCAACACGACAAACCACGCCGCTGAATTCTGGATGATTGAACCGGAGATCGCGTTCGCGGATCTTGAGGATGACATGGACCTCATCGAAGATATGGTCAAGTTCTGCATCCAGTATGTGGAAGAGAACTGCCCGGCAGAGATGGAGTTCTTCAACTCCTTTATCGACAAGGGGCTTCTGGAGCGGCTTGATGCGGTCAAAAACAGTGAGTTCCGCCGTATGGACTATACGGAAGCGATTGAGATTCTGAAGAATGCGGATGTGAAGTTTGAAAACAATAAAATCGAATGGGGTATGGATCTGAATACCGAACATGAGCGTTATCTCACCGAGAAGGTGGTCAACGGACCGGTATTCCTGATCAACTATCCGAAGGATATCAAGGCGTTCTATATGCGCCTCAACGATGACGGAAAGACCGTCGCCGCATGCGACCTGCTTGTGCCGGGAGTCGGTGAACTCGTCGGCGGAAGCCAGAGAGAAGAGCGTCTTGATGTGCTCGAGCAGCGCATGACAGAACTCGGAATGAATCTTGACGGATACCGCTGGTATCTGGATCTGCGCCGTTACGGCGGCTGCCGTCATGCCGGCTTCGGCCTTGGATTTGAGCGTCTGGTCATGTATGTGACCGGCATGGAAAATATCCGTGATGTGATTCCGTTTGCGCGCACACCGCGGAATCTGAGCTTCTGACAGGCCTCGGAAAGGAAACAGGGATGGAATATATTCTCAAGGAAAACAGTGACGGAAGTGTGATTACCGTCAGTGACGTGCAGAAGGTGCTTCTCGAAATGATGAAGGACATCGATGCGCTGTGCAGGGAGAATAACATCCCTTATTTTCTGTCGGGCGGCAGTGCACTGGGTGCGGTTCGCCACGGCGGGTTTATCCCCTGGGATGATGACGCCGACTTCTTCATGATGAAGGAAGATTTTCTCCGGTTCGTGGAGGTCATGAAGAAGCAGGACAAATATGTGTTTCAGTGCTGGTATACCGACAAACGATACAATGTGCTGATTCCGGGCATGAAGATCCGCAAGAAGGGAACCTGCCTGAAAGAGGTAAACACCCTGCTTTCAAACCGCTGCACGGGGTATGACGGATGCGACGGCATCTTTCTTGACGTGTTTGTCTGGGATTATGCCACACCGAACAAGTGGATCGATCTGCCGTTCCGGCTTGCGAACTATGTGCTCATGGTTCCCGAAATCATCGCCGACAACGTGTTTAAGATCAATCCCGTACATATCAAGAGTGCGATCATGAAGATCGCGGATAAATACAGCCGGATCTGTGAAAAGAAAAACAGTGAATATATCGGGTTTGATCTCACGTGGGTATGGAAGACGCCGTTTCATCCGTTTATCTTCCGGAAGGACGATATTTTTCCGCCGCAGTACGTGAAATTTGAAGACACCGAATTCCCGATTGCGCATCACCCGCATGAATATCTCTGCACGGCGATTGCGCCTTCGTATATGACGCCGCCGCCGGAAGACAAGCGGGTCGCCAAGCATATTACGGACATCCGGCTCTGAGTGAAACAGAAATTATGCTTTATCAGGTCACACATGCTTCAAAATCCTTCGGGGCCGATACGGTATTCGAGGATGTGAAGTTTGAAATCAAAAACACTGAAAAAATCACGATCGTCGGCCGCAACGGATGCGGGAAGACGACCTTTTTGCGCTGTCTTTCCGGTGAGATGAACTTCGATGGGGGAACGGTTTCCATCATGAACGGGACTACAATCGGCTATCTTGCGCAGAAGGTGCTCGAACATGAGGAACGTACGGTGGAGGAGGAACTCCGCACCGTGTTTGAACCGGTCTTCCGCATGCAGGGAGAACTCGACCGCATCAGCGAGCAGATGAAAACAGACGCCTCTGACAAGGTGCTCGCCCGCTATGCGGCAGTGCAGGAACAGTTTGAGGCCATGAACGGATACAACTGGGAATCCGAAATGCGTACGGTATTCACCCGGTTCGGGTTTTCCATGGAGGATATGGGCCGGCGGATCGGGGAGTTTTCCGGGGGACAGAAAACCCGCATTGCGTTTGTCCGGCTGCTTCTGTCAAAGCCGGATATTCTTCTGCTCGATGAGCCGACCAACCACCTGGATCTCGAGACAATCGAATGGCTGGAAGGCTATGTGAAGAATTATCCGAAAGCAGTGGTCGTGGTCAGCCATGACCGGATGTTTCTGGACCATGTCACGGATGTCGTGTATGACATGGAATACGGTACGATGACGAAATATACCGGAAACTATTCCTCCTATGCGGAACAGAAGCGGGCCGCCATAGAACGGCAGACCGCCGCATACAACCGCCAGCAGAAAGATATTGAACGGCTGGAGGAGCTGATTGACAAATTCCGATACAAGAAGAACAAAGCGGCATTTGCCCAGTCAAAGATCCGGTATCTGGACCGCATGGAAAAACTGGAAAAGCCGGCCGGGGCAGATGACCGAACGTTTCATGTGCAGTTTACACCGCGGGTAAAAGGCGGCGAGAAGGTACTGGAGACCGACCGTCTTGCGATCGGATATGATCATCCTCTGGCAGAAGTCACCATGGCAATGCGAAGGGGAGACCGTGTCGGTGTGATCGGGCCCAACGGATGCGGGAAATCCACTTTTGTCAAAACCCTGATGGGGCAGCTGGATCCCCTCGGCGGCGAATACCTGTACGGGCATCAGATCGAAGCCGGCTACTTTGATCAGCAGCTGGCCCAGTTTTCTTCCGGCAAGACGGTTCTGGAAGAACTGTGGGATGAAAATCCGGATCTGGACCGCACGGAGATCCGCTCTGCACTCGGCAGGTTTCTGTTTTCGGCCGATGATGTATTCAAGACGGTCGATGTGCTGAGCGGAGGAGAAAAAGTCCGGCTTTCCCTGGCTAAACTGATGCTGAAACACTCGAATCTTCTGATTCTTGATGAACCGACCAACCACCTTGATATTCCCGGCAAGGAAGCGCTGGAGGAAGCGCTGAGCGGATTTACCGGAACGCTGCTGTTTGTGTCGCACGACCGGTATTTCATTTCGCGCCTTGCGACATCCCTGCTGGTGATGGAAGACGGGAAGGCGGTATATTATCCGCTGACCTATGCGGAATATGAAGAACAGCGTAAGGGAGCTGAGGTACAGCAGGCAGCTGCCGAACCGGCGAAGAAGGAACCGGCGGCGCCGGAGGAAAAACGCCTGTCGCCCGAAGGCATGCGGCGGCAGATCGAAAAGATCGAACGAAGGATCACGGAGAAGGAAGCGCTTCTTGAAGAGAAGCGGGCGCTTCGGTTTGAGCCGGAGTATTATCAGGATTTCCGGAAAATGAATGAACTGGATGAGGAAATTGATCAGATTCACAATGATCTTGCGAACCTGATGGAGACCTGGGAGAAACTGAACGCATAGAGGAAGTTGTTTATTTAAGGCTGAAAATGATTTATCATTTTAGTACTGAAAAAAGAAAAAAGGAGACAAATATGGCTGTAATTACACCGCTTCAGAAAGCAAGACTGCAGTATACGCCGAAACTTCCGGGAATGCTGAGACACGGCATTTCGGAGATCTGCGTACACGAAGGAGAGGCGACACAGAGTGTTGCGGATCAGGAAAAGATTCAGGCGTTGTTCCCGAACACATACGGTAAGAAGGAAATCACATTTGAGAAGGGTCAGAACACCTCACCTGCGAAGAAGCAGGTCGTCGGTGTCATTCTCTCCGGCGGACAGGCTCCGGGCGGACATAATGTTGTCTGCGGTCTCTATGACGCATTAAAGGCAACCGACAGCGCAAACGTGCTGCTCGGCTTCCGGAACGGTCCGAGCGGACTGCTGGATGATGATTATATCGAATTTGATGACGCATACATCGATCAGTTCCGCAACACCGGCGGATTTGATATCATCGGCTCCGGCAGAACAAAGCTTGAGACCGAGGAACAGTTCGCGGTCGCAGCGGAAGTTGCGAAGAAACACGGACTCACCGCGATCGTCATCATCGGCGGTGATGATTCCAATACCAACGCAGCAGTGCTCGCAGAGTATTTCGCAGCGCACGGAACCGGCGTACAGGTCATCGGCTGCCCGAAGACCATCGACGGCGACCTCAAGAATGAGGATATTGAATGCTCGTTCGGATTCGATACCGCCACAAAGACATACAGCGAACTGATCGGAAACATTGAGCGTGACGCAAACTCCGCAAAGAAGTACTGGCATTTCGTCAAGGTGATGGGCCGTTCTGCTTCCCATGTCGCACTGGAGTGTGCGCTGGAGACACAGCCGAATATCTGCCTGATCTCCGAAGAAGTTGCCGCAAAGAAGATGTCACTCTCCCAGATTGCGGACTATATCGCAGATTCTGTTGAAAACCGTGCTGCCAACGGAATGAACTTCGGCGTTGCCATCATTCCGGAAGGCGTCGTTGAGTTTGTGCCGGAGTTCTCGGTTCTGATTTCCGAGATCAATGAACTGCTCGCCGGCGCAAAGGCGGATGAATTCAACGCGCTGCCGAGCTGGAAAGAAAAGTATGCCTTTATCGAGAACGGTCTTACCAAAGAATCCATGGCAGTATTTGCGATTCTGCCGGAAACCATCCAGCAGCAGCTCTTCCTTGAGCGTGACCCTCACGGCAATGTTCAGGTATCGCTGATCGAGTCCGAGAAACTCTTCTCCGCACTGGTCAAGGCAAAACTGGAGGCACGTAAGAAGGCCGGCACCTACACCGGCAAGTTCTCCCCTCTGCATCACTTCTTCGGGTATGAAGGCAGATGCGCATTCCCGTCCAACTTTGACGCAGACTACTGCTATTCCCTCGGATACAATGCGTTCATGCTGATTCAGTATGGATACAACGGATATCTGTCCAAGATCTCCAACCTCTCCAAACCGGCAGAGGAATGGGTCGCCGGCGGTATGCCGATCACCAAGATGATGAACATGGAGCGCAGACACGGGGAAGACAAGCCGGTTATCCGCAAGGCTCTGGTAGAGCTCGACGGCAAGCCGTTCAAATTCTTTGAGGCAAACCGTGAAACCTGGGCGGTTGAGACAGCGTACACCTATCCTGGTGCGATCCAGTATTACGGACCGACCGAGGTATGCGATCTCACCACAAGAACACTCGCTCTCGAAAAGCAGTAATCCGAAAAAACACAAAACGGTGCCGGAACGAATCCGGCATCGTTTTTTTCGTATGGGCATCCCGGTTCCGGCCGCAGAATTCTCCGGGATTGAATCGGAATATAAAAATCCGGCAGAGTGCCGGATGATTCTGTCAGATCAGTGAAAGGTAATACGGGCAGATATCGGCGTACGTGCCGTCTTTTTTCCGGAAGCCGCCGGGTATGGTTCCGAGCTGCTGAAAGCCGAGAGATTCATAAAGCCTTCGGGCAGGCAGATTGTCCGCCACGACCGCATTGAACTGCAGTACCCGGAAGCCGGCCAGTTTTGCCTGTGCGATACAGTCGGTAACGAGCAGCTTTCCGATGTGTTTTCCGCGGTGTTCCGAAGCGACTGCGTAGCTTGCGTTGCAGAGATGGCCGCAGCGCCCGATATTGTTGGGATGGAGAATATAAAGTCCGGTGATGATGCCGTCTTCCTCTGCGACTCCTGTATAGGTCTGTTCCGAAAAGAACGCCGCGCCGGTCTCTTCATTAAGCAGCTCCTCCTGAGGGAATGCGGCTCCTTCTGTCACAATCTCATTCCAGATACGGATCATGGCGGGAATATCGTTCATTGTAAAACTGCGGATCCTCATGACAGCTTCGTTTCCTTTCCGCAGGTATGGCAAGCAGACCTGCTAAATAAAAACCGCAGCCGGCTGCGGTATGTTCAGCGGAGAAGGGGGGATTCGAACCCCCGCACGCTCGCACGTCTGCTGGTTTTCGAAACCAGTCCCTTCAGCCTCTTGGGTACTTCTCCATAAGCGCCTTAACAGTATAGCACAATAATCCACAGAACCATGTTTAAAAGTGGCTGTTTCCTCCGGAATCCGTTATAATCGTTGAGGTTAGAGAGGATTAACAACATATGAAAGCGGCATTTTCAGAATACCTGAATACAATCGCTCCGGCGGTGAAGGAACTCATCCGCCTGCTGGAGAGTCATTATGATTATGTCAGCGTTCTGTCGACGGATTCGGTCGGGTTCAGCGCATTGATTTCCCAGCGTGCCAAATCGGTATCGAATTCCACGATGTTTACAGAACGCGGCAATGTGGTACGTGTCCGGAAAGACGGGCTGTACAGCGAGTATGCATTCAATGCGTTTGACACCGGCAGTACGGCACAGCTTGCGGAAACGATCCGCACTGCGCTCAACGCACAGCTTGAACTGCTTGCGGAAACCGGTGCGCAGATTTATGAAACGGCAGTTCTCCCGGATGAGCCTGCCCGGGTATTTGCGGAGATGGAGACCGGCACAATGCCGGAGGATACCGATCTGGAGAAACTCGTGGAGGAGCTTTCCGCCATCAGTGATGAGGCGGTGAACCGCTGTGAGATCGCGGTCGACTGTATGGTGCGGGGACAGTCCACGCATGTCAGTAAGATGTTTCTTACAAAGAACCGCGACATGCGCCAGAGTTATGTTTACTCCGAAGGGATGCTGGCACCGATCGTTGTGAAAGACGGAAAGAATGAGATGAGCTATGCGAGTGTTTCCGGCCGGAGAGGACCGGAGATTTTTGCCGGCCTGAAAGACAAACTCGATGAAGCGCTGAAAGCAGCGGAAGATGTAATCGACGCCGATCCGATTGAACCCGGTGAATATGAAATCATCACATCACCGGAGGTTTCCGGTCTGATTGCCCATGAGGCATTCGGACATGGTGTGGAGATGGATATGTTCGTAAAGAACCGGGCGCTTGGCAAAGCATATATCGGGAAACGGGTCGGCTCCGATCTTGTGACCATGCATGAAGGAGCGCTCTGTGCGGAGGAAGTTGCGAGCTACGCATTTGACGATGAAGGAACTCCTGCCGGAGATACCGTGGAAATCAGAAACGGGATCCTGCTGACCGGGGTATGCGATGCGCTGTCTGCACTTCGTCTTGGAACAGTACCGACCGGCAACGGCAAGCGGCAGAGCTTTGAAAACAAGGTCTACACCCGCATGACAAACACGGTATTTGATTCGGGCACGGACAAGCTTGAAGATATGATTGCGTCGGTGAAGCACGGTTACCTGCTGGAAGGAATGAAATCCGGCATGGAAGATCCGAAACACTGGGGCATTCAATGCATTGTGGAACGCGGTTATGAGATCCGTGACGGAAAGCTGACCGGCAGGGTCGCTGCCCCGATCGTCATGACCGGATATGTGCCGGATCTGCTCGGCAGTGTTTCGATGGCCAGCCCGGACCGTGAAGTGTTCGGCTCCGGTGCCTGCGGGAAAGGGCACAAGGAGTGGGTCAAAGTCAGTGACGGCGGCCCGTATCTCAAAGCGAAAGCGAGGCTTGGATAATGCTGGATATGATTATTGAACTGCTGAACGAAGCGGAAACCGACGGCTGGGAAGTAACGGATACCAGAACACAGGGATGGGAGTTCTACTTCATCCGTCATCAGCTTGATCAGAACCGCGTCCGTGATGTGGAACACATCAATGTCAGCGTATATAAAAAATTCGATTCCTTTCTCGGAAAGGCAAGCACGGAGATTCCGGTCACGGCTGGCAGAGAGGATGCAGAGAAACTGATCCGTCAGCTTTGTGCAGAGGCGCTGCTTGTCAGAAACCCGTTCTACACCCTGAATGAACCCTCTGAGGCAGACACAGAACCGCAGGAGCTTCCGGATGTACGGGCAATTGCGAAGGACTTTCTGGAGGTGATGAACGAACTGCCGGAAACAGAGACGGAAGATATCAACTCCTATGAGCTATTCATCAGTGCCAAACAGGTGCGCTTTCTGAACTCCAACGGAATCGATGTGACATCCTGTTATCCGTCTTCGATGGCGGAAGTGGTCGTCAATGCACGGAAAGAAGAGCACGAGATCGAACTGTACCGGATGTACGACAGCGGAAGCTGTGACAAAGCGGCGCTGAAACGCGAGATCAGTGAGACGCTGAAATACGGCAGAGACCGTCTGGACGCAGAGAAAACACCGAATCTCGGCAAGTGTGATGTACTCTTTTCCACGGATGCTTCCCTGCAGATTTATGACTACTTCATCAGCCGGATGAACACGGGCATGAAATACCGTCAGCTTTCAAACTGGGAGATCGGAAAACCGGTGGCGGAAGACATTACCGGTGACCGGCTGACCGTAACTGCCCTCCGCAGGCTGAACAACTCCTCCGCAAACTCTGCGTATGATGCGGAAGGCGCTCCGGTCCGTGATCTTGTGCTGATCCGAAACGGAGTGGCAGAAAACTACTGGGGTCCGCGCCAGTTCTCGCAGTATCTCGGTGTCGAGGATTCGTTCATCCCCGGCAACTTTGCGGCGGAAGGCGGCACAAGGACCGCGGAAGAACTGCGGACCGGACGGTATCTCGAAATTGCCGAGTTCTCGGATTTCCAGGTTGAACCGATGACCGGGTCAATCGCGGGAGAGATTCGTCTTGGCTACTATCATGAAGGAGATGCCGTGCAGATCGTAACCGGCGGCTCGGTATCCGGTACGATGGCGGACTTTGTGAAAAACATGTATGTCTCAAAGGAACTGAAGCAGTACAACAACATGCTGGTGCCGGCGGTAACACGGCTGAATGATGTCTCAATAACCGGCGCATCCGAGTGATCGATGGAACATACTGACCGGATTCTGTCCGGTCTTTTATCGCGGTATCAGTCTGAACCATGCGGATGTATCGGAATACATCCGCATTTTTTTGCATAATCATGAACCCGACGCCGAAAGATGCTATACGTAATCCATTCTTTTTGATACAATCTGAAATTGCGCATTATGAGTGAAAACAACGTAAATCAGCGGTTTGAAACAAAGCGGCAGATGCTGGGATATTTCATGAAGGGAAGTGTGAAATGGTTTGCGCTTTCCATTCTTTTCACATTGGTTGTGACACTGATGGACATGATCAACCCGAAGATTATCTCCTTTACGGTAGACTCCGTGATCGGAGACAAACCGGCGGCTCTTCCGTCAGCGGTACTTTCGCTTGTCGACAGGATCGGCGGCACGGGATATCTTCGGAATCATCTCGGCATTCTTGCGGGTATCGTTGTACTCCTGGCACTGATCCGGGCACTGTTCCGCTATCTCTGGCGGGTTTTTAACGCGAAGGGTGCAGAGACCTTTGTGGAGACAACAAGAAACTCCGTCTTTTCACATCTGCTTGCACTGCCGGTTTCCTGGCACGGCAGTCATCATACCGGAGATATTATCCAGCGCTGTACTTCGGATATTGAGACCATCAAGGTGTTTCTGTCCGAACAGCTGGCAAGCCTGTTCCGCATTATCCCGACGCTGTGTCTCGCGTTTGTGTTCATGTATCGGATTCATCCGAAACTGATGGGATATGCGCTGCTGTTTGTGCCGCTGATCATCGGCTACAGTCTGTTTTTTCACAGCAGGATCGGCACGGCATTCCGCAAGGCGGATGAAGAAGAGGGAAAACTCTCCGCCATTGCGCAGGAGAACCTGACCGGGGTGCGGGTCGTTCGTGCGTTTGGAAAAGAACAGTATGAGCGGACCCGCTTTGAAGAAAAGAACCGGACATATACTGCTCTGTGGATCCGTCTGATGCGGCTGCTTGCGGCGTTCTGGTGCTCTATGGATCTGCTGTCCGGCGCTCAGATTCTGACGGTCACTTCACTCGGGGCGGTGTATGCCGTGCATGGTGAGCTGACCGCCGGCAACTATATTGCGTTTCTTACCTACAATACGATGATGATCTGGCCGGTGCGCATGCTGGGGAGAATCATTGCCAATCTGTCCAAGTCCGGGGTCGCCATCGACCGTCTGCGGGAAATCATGAACGCGGAGCCGGAGAAGGATGCGGAAAATGCACAGAAGCCGGATATGACCGGAGATATTTCGTTTGAACATGTCAGTTTCTCGTTTACAGAAGAGAGCCGGAATGTGCTCAATGACGTGAGTTTTGAGGTAAAGGCCGGCTCTACTGTCGGGATTCTCGGTGCCACCGGTTCCGGAAAATCCACGCTGATGTATCTTCTGGACCGCATTTATCCGCTTCCGGCAGAAAACGGCCGGATCACGATCGGCGGAACCGATATCCAGCAGATCGAATCATACTGGCTGCGCAGCCATATCGGCATTGTTCTGCAGGAGCCGTATCTGTTTTCCCGCACCCTGGAGGAAAACATCCGGATCGCCAGTCCGCATGCGGGCCGCAAGGAAGTGCGGGATGCGGCGGGAATCGCGGTTCTGGATGAGTCGATCGAGCGGTTTGAGGACGGCTATGACACCTTTGTCGGGGAACGGGGCGTAACCCTTTCCGGCGGTCAGAAGCAGCGTACGGCAATTGCCCAGATGTTAATAAGGAAGCCGCCGATCATGGTATTTGATGATTCGCTTTCCGCGGTGGATGCGGAAACCGACACAAAGATCCGTGCTGCGCTTGCGGAAAAGACCGGTGATTCCACCGTCTTCCTGATCGCCCACCGGATCACAACCCTGATGAATGCGGATGAGATTATCATCCTCGACCGGGGAAGGCTCGCAGAGCGGGGCACCCATGAAGAACTGCTTGCGCAAAACGGCATTTACCGCCGGATCTTTGATCTGCAGATGGCCGGAAGGGAGGTGGAAGAATGAGTGAAAAAAACACGGAAGAAATCAAAATGCTTCCGAAACTCGGAATTCCCGAACTTCTGCCGTACCTGAAGCCGTATAAAAAGACCATGATCATGATGATATGTCTCGGTCTTACTGCTTCGCTGATCGATTCGATCATGCCGCTGTTCAACCGGTATGCGCTGAATCATTTTATCGGTGAACAGACGCTGGATACATTGGGTGTCTTTGTCATCCTGTACATTATCGCCGCAGTGATCAAGGTGCTTTCAGACTTTATCAGTCTGAACATGGCTGGACGGGTTGAGATGTCGGTAAACCGGGATCTCAGAAACGCAAGCTTCAACCACCTGCAGACATTGTCATTCTCCTACTTCAACCAGAACTCGGTCGGCTATATTCATGCAAGGGTTATGAGTGATACCGGAAAAATCGGCGAACTCGCTTCCTGGCGGATGATGGACATCGTATGGAATCTCTCCTACATCATTGCGGTCGTTGCGGTCATGTTTACACTGAACGTGCGGCTGGCATTGATGTTTGTGCTGATCATCCCGGCGGCGGTTCTGGTAATCACGCACTTCGGCCGGAAGTATATGGTTTACAACCGGAAGATCCGCGAGATCAATTCGCGCATTACCGGCAATTTCAATGAAGGAATCACCGGAATCCGTTCCATCAAAACGATGGCGATCGAAGATGTGATCGACCGTGATTTCCGGGAAGAAACAGACCGGATGAAGCGCACCTCGGTGCGGGCAATGCACTACGGCGCAATTCTTTCTGCCTCGGTTACCGGCATCGGATCGATCTGTCTCGCGCTTGTGCTGTGGCAGGGCGGAATTCTGACGCGGGAAGCCGCAATGGAAATCGGAACCCTGTCGGTATTCATCTCTTATGCGGTAGGAATCATGGATCCGATTGAAATGCTGACAGAGACGATTGCCGGCATCATTGCAATTCAGGTCAATATTGAACGCTTCACAAAACTGATGAAAACGGAAAGCGATGTCGCTGACCGGCCTGAAGTGATTGAAAAATACGGCGATACCTTTTCGCCGAAAAAGGAAAACTGGGAGGAGCTGCACGGCGATGTGGAGTTCCGGGATGTAAGCTTCCGGTATCCCGACGGGAAAGAGATGGTTCTCGAACACTTCAATCTGAAGGTTCCTCAGGGTACCAATGTTGCGATTGTCGGAGAGACCGGCGCAGGCAAGAGCACGCTGGTCAATCTGGTATGCCGGTTTTATGAGCCGACGGAAGGAACCGTGCTGATCGACGGACGTGACGCAAGAGACCGTTCGCAGCTCTGGCTTCATTCCAATATCGGCTATGTGCTGCAGACCCCGCATCTGTTCTCCGGATCGATCCGCGACAATCTGAAATACGGAAACCCGGATGCCTCCGATGAGGAAATTCTTGAAGCGCTGCGCCTGGTCAATGCGATGCCGGTCATTGAGAAGATGGACAAGGGTCTTGACAGCGATGTCGGAGAAGGCGGCGATCAGCTCTCGGTAGGCGAGAAACAGCTGCTGTCATTTGCCCGGGCACTGCTGGCGGATCCGAAGATCCTGATTCTTGATGAAGCGACGTCTTCGGTTGATACCGTAACGGAAAAAATAATTCAGAACGCAATCGGCACCGTGATTCAGGGCCGCACCAGCTTTGTGATCGCCCACCGGCTGAGCACGATCATCGATGCGGAAGTGATTCTGGTCGTAAAAGACGGCAAAATCGTCGAACAGGGAAAACACCGGGAGCTGATGAAACAAAAGGGGTACTACTACAATCTGTATACCCGTCAGTTTGATGAAGCTGCCGTTAACTCCATCGGCATGGAATAAGCCTGTAACATGCGGTTTGTTTTCGCCGTTTTCTGAAAGCATTTGAAAAATCGAAGAAAGTGTATGTAAAAAAGCGCAGCAGAACCACACCGAACAGCGAAAAGTGAAAGAATTGTGAAAACAGAACGTGGAAACCTTTCTAAAGCTGTGCTACGCTAATATATGTTCAAAATATATGGAGGAATAGCATGAAAAAGTATTTTGCAACATTTTTGTCTGCATTGATGGCTCTTTCTCTGGCTGCGTGCGGAGCGAATACTGGTACCGCTGAACCGGCAGCTCCTGCAGAAGGCGGAGAAGAAGTGGCTGCTCCTGATGTAAACGCAACATCAGTAGCTGACATCAAACTCGCAGACACAGAGAACCTCGTTGAAGTTACATCGTACGAACTTCAGAGCATGGACTATGTTGTTTCGGCTAAGACTGAAGACCATGAGTACAATGCAAACTTCGTTGACGGTCTCCTCGAGAACGACACCTATGGTAACCTCAAGGACTGCATCGCGGAGTCCTACGAGGTAAGCGATGACGGTCTGACCTGGACCTTCCACCTCAAGAAGGGAATCATGTGGGTCACCAGCGATGGTGAAGAATATGATGAAGTCAAGGCAGAAGACTTCGTTACCGGTCTCCGTCATGGTGCTGAATTCGGTTCTGAAACCGGATGGCTCCTCGAAGGCGTTATCGCCGGCTACACGGATTACTACGAAGGCGAAGACTACAGATAAGGTCGGCATCAAAGCAGTTGACGACTACACACTCGAGTTCACGCTGGAAGCACCGGCTCCTTACTTCCCGAGCATGACCTGCTATGCAGTTCTCTACCCGATCAACAAGAGCTTCCTTGAAGGAAAGGGCACCGGCTGCAAACTCGGTTCTCCGGATATCGAATCCTGCACCTTCGGTCAGGTTGCACCGGATTCCATTCTTTACAACGGCGGATTCCTTCTTGAATCCAACGATCTCAAGTCCAGCACAGTTCTGATCAAGAACGAAGCTTACTGGGATGCTGAAAACGTTCATCTGAAGAGCGTCAAGCGTATCTATGACGACGGTTCCGATCCGTATTCCGTAATCCGCGGCTTCGAAGCAGGAACCTATGCGGCTTCCGCAATCTCCCCGCTCTGGGAGGACTTCGATACTTACATGAAAAAGTATGACGGCTATGTAAATGCTTCTCTGCCGGATCATTCCACATTCGGTGTTGTCTTCAACATGAACCGTCAGGTATTTGATCAGTCCAACTACTGCGAAGGCAATCCTGCAGCCAACGAAAATACACACAAGGCGATCCTGAACGAGAACTTCCGTAAGGCAGTCCGTGCTGCGTATGACGTAAAAGCATACAACATGGTTACTTCCCCGGAAACAATCGCTCTTTCCATGATCCGCAACATCGACAACGACTCCAACATCGTTCGTACTTCTGACGGACGTTCCTACGGCGAACTTGTCAATGATGCTTACAACGCAGCTACCAAGACACCGGCTGACCTGTCCGACGGACAGTATGCATGGCTCGACAAGGAAGCGGCTCTTGCGTACATCGAAGCAGCGAAGGAAGACGGAATTGAATTCCCGGTTCACCTCGACATGCTGGTAGATGAAACATCCAAGGCGCGTTCCGACCGCGGCCGCTCCATGAAGGATTCCATCGAGTCCAACACAGACGGCCAGATCATCATCGAGCTCGTTATGAGAGACAGCGACACCGTTACCAACATCGCTTACAGAAACAACGATCCGGCAGCGATGGACTATGACATCTCCACCTTCACAGGATGGGGCCCGGACTATGCTGACCCGAAGACATTCGTTGATATCTACAGCCCGGTTACCGGTTACTACATGAAGGCGATGGGTCTCGAGAATGGCCTCGAAGGCGCTCCGGATGAGGACATCAAGAGAGCAGTTGGTCTTGCAGAGTATGAAGAACTTTACAAAGCAGCTGATGCGATCGTTGATGACATGGATGCCCGTTACGAAGCATTCGCAAAGGCAGACGCACAGCTCGTTGAGACAGCGTTCTACATTCCGACATCCACCAACACCCGTTCCGTACGTGTTACACATGCTGTTCCGTTCACACGTTACTACAGTGTCTGCGGTATGACTGAGTACAAGTACAAGGGTCTCCAGCTCCAGGAAGACATCGTTACGACTGCGGACTACGATGCAGCGTATGCGAAGTGGGAGAAGGGTGAGTAATTCACTTACATCACTTTCAAAAGGGATTGTTCTTCGGAACAGTCCTTTTTTTTCTATTCATGCATACTCTGCAGGGAAGAAACGGCACCGGAAACCGGAATGATGACGGTTTACCGGTCAGACAAATGAAAGGGGTTTCTTATCAAAAAAAATATATGATATAATTTTTTCAACTTATGAACAGGGTTTTTTTATTGTTCTCAAAGTAACGTCTGAGGGGAAAAGGTATGAAGAAATATATACTGAGACGAATCCTGAAATCAATTTTTTCCATTTTTGTGGTCGTTTCGATCATCATTGTCATGATTTACACAATGGTGCCGAGCGAAAAGGTATTTGATAATGATGCCGGCGCAAAGAAGATGAAGGGAGACCAGCTGACAACGTACAAACTTCGAAAGCTGGAGGAACTCGGATATCTTGATTTCGCAAGCCGTCTGGAAATGTGCACCGCAACATTCGGCGATGATGCCAAAGGGTGCCAGGACGGAGATGAGACCATGAATGCGCAGGCCGTTGAGGCATTTGCGTCAAAGGGGTATGAAATCATGGAACTCAAGTCCGGCGAGCCGTATGCCGTACATAATTACCGCTGGTATGAGCTGCTCATTCGGTTCTATTCCAAGCTGATTCAGGTAGACTCCAAAAACGCGATTCAGGATCCGGATAATCCCGATCTTGAACGGAAATACTACTGGGGCAAGAATCCGTATAACGGAAGTCCTGCGCTGCTCTGCTCGGGATGCACGTACAAGTATCAGATGTATTTTGACGGATCCTTCCCGTTCCTGCATCAGAACAAATTCAAGATGAACTTCGGTACTTCCTTCCCGACCAATCAGGGAATTCCGACCACACAGGTCATCTACGACGGCCAGGGCTCGAACAAGAAGATTCCGCAGAAGTTCGAAACGGGCCTGGAGGAAGACAGCGCATTGATCCAGACCAGCTGCCAATACAAATACCTGACGGATCATCTGGATGAAAAACGATTCACGGATCACTATGCGACCTGCCGTTACTATCATGAGTCGCCTTCCATGGTCGAGACGTCCTATATCATCGGTCTGATTGCGCTGGTTATCGCGTATGCCATGGCGATTCCGCTCGGCATCAGTATGGCGCAGCACAAGGATCAGCTGATTGATAAGATCGGCATTGCGTATATCAACCTGCTGATTGCGGTTCCGTCCCTTGCGTTCATCTTCTTCATGCGCTCGATCGGCACAATGTTCAATCTGCCGGACAAATTCCCGCAGCTGGGCTTCAAGGATATACGATCCTACATCATGCCGGTACTGATTCTTGCATTACTGCAGACGCCGAGCCTGATGATGTGGCTGCGCCGGTATATGATCGACCAGGCCAACGCCGACTATGTCAAGTTTGCCAGAGCGAAGGGTCTCTCCCAGGGTGAAATCTTCCGCAAACATATTTTGCGCAATGCGATCATTCCGATTGTCAACGGCATTCCGGGATCGATCATTCTCTGTATCAGCGGTGCGCTGATCACGGAATCCGCATTTGCGGTGCCCGGCATGGGTAAGATGCTGCCGGATGCGATCAAGCAGTCAAACAACAACATGGTCATTACGCTTGTCTTCATCTTCACGACGCTGTCGATTATGTCGGTACTGATCGGCGACCTGCTGATGACGGTGGTTGACCCGAGAATTTCCCTGACCGAGAAAGGAGGAGAGTGACCATGACGGAACTGAATCAGGATATGTTCGAAATCCAGATTGCGGATGATTCCGAATCCGAACATATCGCGGCGCCGCAGTATTCCTACTGGCGCAGCGTATTCCGCAAGTTCTTCTCTTCCAAGCTTGCCATCTTCATGATGATCCTTTCCGGAACGGTTATCCTGCTGTCGATTATCCAGCCGATGATCTCCGGTTATGATCCGAATATCACACCGAACATCAACCGGCCGGAGATGAAATATATCCGTCCCAACTCCACATACTGGTTCGGTACGGATGACGTCGGAAACTCCCTCTTTGACGCAGTCTGGAAGGGAACCGGCACATCGCTCTTCGTTGCGTTTATGGCCACTGCGATTACAACCACGCTTGGTGTCGTTGTCGGCATGTGGTGGGGATTCTCCAAACGGGTTGACCGCATCATGATCGAAGTTTACAACATCGTATCCAATATCCCGGTAACCCTCATCGCCATGATTCTGGCGTATGCGCTGGGAAGCGGTGTGTGGCAGATCATCTTTGCACTTTCTGTCACATCCTGGGTCGGCACGGCATACTTCATCCGTGTCCAGGTCATGATCATCCGTGACCGGGAGTACAACCTCGCATCCAGGTGTCTCGGCACACCGACATGGAAGGTCATCACGCACAACATCCTGCCGTATCTGGTCTCCGTTATCATGACAAGCATCAGCCGTGATGTTCCGTCCTTTATCTCCTATGAGGTGTTCCTGTCATACATCGGAGTCGGTCTCGGCCAGCAGTATGCATCCCTCGGCCGGATGATTCAGGAGTATTCCCCTTATATGAGTTCGGCTCCGTATCTCTTCTGGATTCCGGTTGCGGTTTCAGCCGTAATCTCCGTATCGCTCTATATCGTCGGTCAGACACTTGCGGATGCGAGTGATCCCCGCACGCACATGATTTAAGGGGGATGATATCAATGACTGAACAGAAGAATACTATTTTGTCCGTCAAGGATCTCGAAGTCCGGTTTAAAGTCCGCGACCGCGTTCTGACTGCGATCCGGAATATTTCCATGGATTTCGAAGAAGGCAGGGTTGTCGCGATCGTCGGCGAATCCGGCTCCGGCAAATCCGTCTTTACGAAAACCTTTACCGGCATGCTCGAAGTGAACGGCGAAATCACCAAGGGCGAAATCTGGTTTGAAGGCATGGACCTCACCAAAATCAAAAAGGACTCCGAATGGGAAAAGATTCGCGGCAAGAAGATTGCGACGGTCTTCCAGGATCCGATGACCAGCCTGAACCCGGTCAAGACGATCGGGGATCAGATTTCCGAAGTTATTATCAAGCATCAGGGAAAGTCCAAGTCAGAAGCGAAACAGCTTGCCATCGAAATGATGGGCAAGGTTGGAATCAAAGATCCTGACAAGCGGTATGATGAATATCCGTTCATGTATTCCGGCGGTATGCGTCAGCGTATTGTCATTGCGATTGCGCTTGCCTGCCGTCCGAGGATTCTGATCTGTGATGAGCCGACCACCGCGCTTGATGTTACGATTCAGGCCCAGATCATCCGCCTGATCAAAGACCTCTCGGAGGAATATGGCTTTACAACGATTTACATCACGCACGACCTCGGTGTCGTCGCCAATGTCGCGGATGTGGTCGCCGTCATGTATGCGGGCCAGATCATCGAATACGGTGATGTGAATGAAATCTTCTATGACAGCCGCCATCCGTATACCTGGGGCCTGCTGTCATCTCTGCCGCAGCTGGGAGAAAAGGGTGAAGATCTCTTCGCGATCCGCGGAACCCCGCCCTCGCTGTTTGAGGAGATCAAGGGGGATGCGTTTGCGCCTCGCTCCAACTACGCGCTGAAAATTGATTATGAGCAGGAGCCTCCGTTCTTTAAAGTCACGGATACGCATTATGCAAAGACCTGGCTTCTTGATCCCCGCGCGCCGAAGGTAGAGCCTCCGGCAGCGGTAAAGGAACTCCATCAACGAATGACAGCACTGACATCGAAGGGAGGAATCTACGGTGAGCGTTAATAACGAAAAAGAAGTTCTCCTTGATGTCAGCCATCTTGAGGTAACCTTTGCGAATTCCAAAAAGCATGTATTCAAAGCGGTAAAGGATGCCAGCTTCCAGATCTTCAAGGGAGAAACATTTGCGCTCGTCGGCGAGTCCGGATCGGGCAAAACAACGATCGCACGCGCGATCATCCGTCTGAATGACACCTCAGACGGTGAGATCATATTCAAAGGAAAGAAGATCAACGGAAAACTTTCCAAAGCAGACAAAAAGTGGGTTCAGAGAAATATCCAGATGATTTTCCAGGACCCGGCAGCCTCTCTGAATGAGCGTGCCACCATTGACTACTGCATCTCGGAAGGACTTTACAACTTCAAGCTGTTCAAGGACGAAGATGACCGCGAGAAAAAAGTTGACTTCGCACTCAATTCGGTCGGTCTTCTGCCGGAACACAAATCCCGTTATCCGCACGAATTCTCAGGCGGCCAGCGCCAGCGTGTCGGAATTGCCCGGGCAATGATTATGGAGCCGGAATTCATCATCGCCGATGAACCGATCTCCGCGCTGGATGTATCGATCCGTGCGCAGGTGCTCAACCTGATGAACAAGTTCAAGGAAGAGCGCGGCCTTACCTACATGTTTATCGCGCATGACCTTTCGGTTGTCCGTTACTTTGCGGACCGCATTGCGGTTATCCATAACGGACGCATCGTTGAGGTGGCTCCGTCCAATGAACTGTTCCACTTCCCGATTCATCCGTATACCCGTTCTCTCCTGCAGGCAGTACCGATGCCCGACCCGGAAATCGAGAAGGCAAAGGTTCTCAGGCCGTACGATCAGGAAAAGGAAGACGCCAGTGCGGAAACCGGATCCCTTCGGGAAATCCGCCCGGGTCACTTTGTCTTCATGGCAGACAACGAGCAGGAAGAATATGAGGCGATCGCTGCTGAGATGAACAGTTATCTCGACAGCCACAAGGAATAAGCAGACTGTGGTTTTAAGAAAACGTACGAATCTGAATGGATCCGTACGTTTTTCTTTTTGTCTTTGTATTGTCGGCCGGTTCGGCTGTGAAGCGGCGTCCGGTATCCTGAACGGAAACCGGATCTGCCGGAATCAGAGGAAATAATAAAGCAGGGTGAGAAACAGGGATACTACAAACAGGGCAACCCCGGCATAGAACGCTGGATTTTCCGTGTTCTTTCGCTCTTCAACAACCTTTTCCCGGTAAGCGGTAAGCGGGCCGTCTTCCTTCTTCCATGAGAAAAATGTAAAGAAGCCTTCCTTCCACCAGAACACCAGGATTCCCGCAAAGAGAAGCAGCACCGAGGAAATGGAAAGGCCGTCAATGAAATGAAGGAGGAACGGCGGAACAATAATGCCGTAAACCATGGAAATGGCTGCCGCAGCCAGGCAGCGGATCCAAACACCCCTTGTTTTGAATTTCTGTATCATGAAACCTATTGTATCGAAAAACCGGGTTTTATGCCCGGTTACGAATTACTGTTTTTTTCTGCCGCCTTGGCACGTTCTTCATGCCATGCTTTGTTTTTCAGCTCCCACTGAACTTCGAAGGCAAGCGCAAACCGCAGGATGATGATTGCGCCGAGGGCGATATAATCATCCATATTGTGCGCGGTAACGGTCTTGAGCACTTCACCGCACATCATGAATTCAAGGGCGGTAAGAATTCCCTCTTCCAGCTGAGGACCGTCTTCTTCATGCCGGATCCAGCGCAGGAGCCCCTGTATGGAAGCGTGTATCATAACGATGATTCCGACCAGTTCAAGTCCGATTGATCCGATCTTTACGATATATTCCAGAATACTTTCAAGCGAACCGATAAAGAAGTTCATGATGATCCTCCGTTCTTTCTGTAATTGTAACAGAGACAG
>CAJOLG010000015.1 GCA_905235315.1 uncultured Solobacterium sp.
CTCTTTGGTCAGATCATGAAAGGTAAATCCCTGAAACATGGTATGCGTTGATAATACGGCTGTTGGGATAACTGCCGTTTCAATTCCCATCGCCGAGAGAATCGGAAGCGCTACGGTTAAGGAACACTTTCCGACACAGGAGATATCCTGCATAGTGACAACCTTCTTCATAAAAAACTACCTTCTTTCAATGAAGGTAGTATATGCATATATCTGATATTACAGTAGTTCCAATAATGGATATTTTTATAAGACCAGATTTACCTGATCCAGTGCACATAAGGACTGTCTCATAGTCTTAACTGCCTAAACTTTGCCCACTAAAAGAGAAGCCCTCATCTGATATGTACCCCCAAAACTGGACAAATCAGTAAGGGGGTATTTTTGTATGAAATATGACTGGAAATTCAAACTGAAATGCGTGGAAGATTACAAACAAGGAAAGTGGACAGAGAAGCCGGAATGGTCAGATGCCAGTATTGAAACTTTTCACCAAAAAATTGTGATCTGGTCCAGAACCTATGATCTACGCGGACTTGATGGGCTCAAACACAAACCGACAAATAAGGACTGGTCTGCCGAAGAACGATTTGAACTAGTCGCTAAAGTGTTAGCGGGATATTCGATCAAATCCGTTGCGATTGAAGCAGGAATCTGTGATGGGCAATTATCACAATGGGTCAGAAGATATAAGTTAAATGGCTATGATGGGTTACAATTGAAAAAAGGCAGAACGTCGAAGGACCCGATCATGAGTAAAAAGGAGAAACCAAAAGAGCTGACCGCGAGTGAGAAAGAGGAATTGATACTTCTTCGCAGACAAAATGAATATCTAAGGGCGGAGAATGCATACTTAAAAAAATTGAGAGCCTTGATTGTGCAGAAACAGACGGAGTCATCAGTCAAGGCGAAAAAGCAGGAATCGTCAAAGGACTCCGGGAAGAAGGATACCGATTAACTTATCTGCTTAAAATATCAGGGCTGCCAAGATCCACTTACTACTATGAACAGAGTAAGCCGGATATAGATGTGATCAAGAACCAGGAGATCCTTGACGAGATCCGGAAGATCTTCGAAGAGCACAAAGGCCGATACGGTGTCAGAAGAGTCTGTCATGAGTTGGTCAACCGCGGCTATAACGTCAATCACAAGAAAGTGCAGCGATTGATGAAGAAGTACGATCTTAAAGGGAAAAGGCCAAAGCAGAAATATCATTCCTATAAAGGAGAAGTCGGAAAGATTGCGGAGAATGTGATCAACCGAAACTTCTCGGCATCAGCACCTGACGAGAAATGGACGACTGATGTCACGCAGTTCAGTCTTACGTTCGGAAAGTGTTATCTGTCACCAATCCTTGACATGTATACCAACGAGATCATCTCTTATGACCTCTCCCCTCATCCGAATTATGTACAGATCACTAATATGCTGGATAAAGCCTTCAGGAATCATCCGAATGTGAAGGGACTGATCTTCCATTCCGATCAGGGATGGCAGTATCAGATGAAGAATTATCATCAGGTGCTGCAGGATAAGGGCATCATCCAGTCCATGTCCAGAAAAGGCAACTGTATCGATAACTGCATCATGGAAACATTTTTCGGGAGAATGAAGAATGAGATGTTTTACGGATATGAATCGCAGTATCAATCATTCGAACAGTTCAGCCAGGCTGTAGATGAGTATATTTCTTATTACAACAATGATCGGATACAAGCAAAAACAAAATGGATGTCCCCTGCAAAATACAGGGAAACATCCATCTCAAATTCTGTTACCGTTTAGTTATTTAATATGTCCAGAAATCTGGGTACATATCATCTGCGGAGTCTTTTTCTGATCCTGACAGAGATTCACTGCCGGTGTGGATTGTTTACCGCGTTATACAGACATGTACACTGCCGGCCGAATATGTCATACCGCACTTGGGACATCTTACACTGGGCCTGGCCAATACTGTGTTCTTTCCGCCGTTAACCTCTTCCACCTTGGAGTCTTCAAGTTTTTCGGCCTCATTCGGCTTCACGTTTTCACTCATAATGATTACCTCCGGATAATCTAATCATAAAAGAGAAAAAGGATTCGGTAAATATCACAGCAGCGCAAATTAACACATGTTTTATCAATTCCGGTATTCTGCCGATTCACGCCCCGAAAAAAAGAATATAACGATGCTTCCCTGCGCAGAAGAGCAGTTCAGCGGTTATATCCTTTTCATGTTTCTCAGTAACGGAAGGTTCCTTCAAATACCACGGAGGCTCCGCCGGTCAGCGTCACCCGGTTGTTTTCAATGCGCACATACATGTCGCCGCCGGGAAGTTTCACCGTAATGTCCGTTCCCTCTTTGCAGAAGCCAAGCCGCACGGCTGCGGCTGCGGCCGCGCAGGCGCCGGTGCCGCAGGCCAATGTTGCGCCGTTGGAGCGTTCCCAGACACGGATCCGCAGGGTGCACGCATCTACGACCCGGACAAACTCCACGTTTGTGCGGTCCGGAAAGATCGGAGCGTACTCAAACTTCGGACCGACCGTTTCAAGATCAAGCGTATCCAGTTCCTTGCGGAAGATCACACAGTGCGGGTTGCCTACGGAAAGACAGGTGATCCTGCACGCTTCCCCGTCGGTTTCATACGGCATATCAATGATTTCCGGAGAACTGCATTCTGCCGGAATGCGCGCCGCATCCCAGATGATGTCTCCCATCTCAACCGACACGGTTCCGACGGTGCCGTTATTGGTATATACATGAACGGTTTTGATTCCTTCGGCAGTTTCGATGGTCAGTGTATCCTTTACCGCAATCTTTCTGTCATACAGATATTTGGCAATACAGCGCAGGTTGTTTCCGGCCATCCGGCCTTCCGTTCCGTCTTTGTTGAAACTGCGCATCTTCGCATCTGCACAGGATGAGGACTCGATCAGCACGATGCCGTCTCCCCCGATGCCGTAATGATGTTCACACAGCGTAACACAGAGGGATTCCGGGCTTGTGATGCGGCCGTCAAAGTTTTCGATGAAGATGTAGTCATTCCCGCAGTCATGCATCTTGATGAACGGAATATCCTCCGTCTTTGTCCGCATGCAGTTGATATCCACCAGTTCGGTATTCTGTGCACTGTAGCGGCTTGCGATCATATCGCACAGCGCATCCGCAGTATCCACACTGGTAAGACACGGGATATTCAGCAGCATCGCCTTCTGATGCAGGGCAGTATAATCCCCCATCGTTTCATCCTTTACCGCACCGGTATAAATGATGTAGCTGAGTTTTCCGTCTTCCATCAGGGAAATGATTTCATCATTTTCCGTTGCGTTGGCAACCGGCGTAACATCAATGCCCATGGTGGCAATCGTCCGGGCGGTACCGGTTGTGGCATACAGCTTCATGCCAAGATCATGCAGTTTGCGCGATACATCCAGTATTTCCTGATAATCATGCGTATCGACACTGAGCAGCACACCGTTGTGTTCCTGGTGTCTCAGATCCGGCACCCGGAACCCGGCCGCCGTGAGGCCTTTGAACAGTGCCTCCGGCAGGGTCCGACCGATGCCGAGCACTTCGCCGGTGCTCTTCATCTCCGGTCCGAGAATCGAGTTGGCGTCGCTGAGTTTTTCAAAGGAGAATACCGGCACTTTGACACAGCTGTACGGCGGAAGCGGATGCAGACCGGTGCCGCAGCCGAGCGACTTCAGATCCGCTCCCAGCATCACTTTGGACGCAAGATCGACCATCGGCACACCGGTCACCTTGGAGATATACGGAACCGTGCGGCTGGCCCGCGGATTCACTTCAATCACATACAGTTCACCGCCGAAAATCAGATACTGGATATTGACAAGACCTTTTGTTTTCATCGCCAGCGTAAGCTGCTCTGAAACTTCGATCACACGGTTCAGATCTTTGTCATTCAGGTTATACGGCGGATATACCGCGATCGAATCACCCGAATGAACCCCTGCCCGCTCGATGTGTTCCATGATGCCCGGAATCAGTACATTCGTTCCGTCGGAAATCACATCCACTTCCAGTTCCGTTCCCGGAAGATACTGGTCGATCAGAACCGGGTTTTCGATTCCCTGGGCCAGAATGCGGCCCATATATTCCCGGGTATCTTCTTCACTGTGCGCAATCGTCATATTCTGGCCGCCGATGACATACGACGGACGCAGAAGCACCGGATAGCCGAGATCCTCCGCTGCACGGCAGGCTTCTTCCATCGTCTTGACGGCAGCGCCTTTGGGACGGCGCACATGGAGTTCTTCCAGCAGTGCGTCAAACCGCTCGCGGTCTTCCGCAAGATCAATGCTTTCCGCGGAAGTTCCGAGGATCGGAATGCCGTGATCGTTCAGATACTGCGTCAGTTTGATTGCGGTCTGGCCGCCGAAGGCGACGACAACACCGACCGGGTTTTCGACCTGAATGATATTCATCACATCTTCCGGACAGAGCGGTTCAAAGTACAGCCGGTCTGCCGTGTCAAAATCCGTGGAGACAGTCTCCGGGTTATTGTTTATGATCACAACATCATAGCCGAGTTCCCGCAGCGTCCAGACACAGTGAACCGAAGAATAATCAAACTCAATTCCCTGTCCGATCCGGATCGGTCCGGAGCCAAGCACGATAATGACGTCTTTCCCGCTCCGCTTCAGACTTCTCGATTCGCACATCTGATCGGTCGAAGAATAGAAATACGGTGTCTCTGCGGAGAATTCCGCTGCACAGGTATCCACCATCTTGTAGGTAAACGGAAGCCCCGGTACCGTTTGAGCACCGCTGATCCGTTTGATTGCCTCATCGGTATAGCCAAGCCGTTTGCCTTCCCGGTAGAGATCCTCCGTGAGTCCGTTCTTCAGATCGGTCTCATATGCGGCAAGCGCCCGGATGCGTTCCAGAAACCATTCATCGATCTTTGTGATTTCATGGATCGTTTCAACAGACAGCCCCTTCTTCAGCGCTTCAAAAACCGTAAACAGTCGGTGATCATCCTGTTCGGTAAGCCGTTCCTCCATCGGGCGTGGGTCATCGGACGCAAAGTTCAGTGTATCCAGCCCGATCTCCGCCCCGCGGATCGCCTTCATCAGAGCTGCTTCAAACGAAGATGCAATCGCCATGACTTCGCCGGTCGCTTTCATCTGCGTTCCGAGTTTTCGGCTGGAGCCGGCAAACTTGTCAAACGGCCACTTCGGATATTTCACGACAACATAGTCAAGCGCCGGTTCAAAACACGAGAACGTTTTGCCGGTCACTTCGTTTTTGATTTCATCCAGCGTATAGCCGAGTGCGATCTTCGTTGTGACCTTGGCAATCGGGTAGCCGGTCGCCTTGGAAGCCAGGGCGGAAGACCTCGATACCCGCGGGTTGACTTCGATCACGGCATACTCAAAACTTTCCGGATCAAGCGCAAGCTGTACATTACAGCCGCCGACGATATTCAGCTCCGTAATGATATCCAGCGATGCCTTCCGCAGCATCTGAAATTCCTTATCCGCAAGCGTAAGGCACGGCGAGACTACCACGCTGTCTCCGGTGTGAATTCCGACCGGATCCACATTCTCCATCGAACATACCGCGATTACATTGCCGAGGGCATCACGCATGGTTTCAAACTCAATTTCCTTCCATCCGGCAATCGATTTTTCAATCAGGATCTGCGTGATCGGTGACAGTTCCAGTCCGGAATGCGCGATCTGCCGCAGTTCTGTGGGATCGGCAGCGATGCCTCCCCCGCTTCCCCCGAGCGTAAACGCAGGCCGGACAATAACCGGATAGCCGATCCGTTCCGCGCTTTCCAGCGCCTCTTCCTCGGTGGTGGCAATTTCAGAGGCAACAACGGGCTGATGAATCTTCTGCATCGCCTGGCGGAACAGGTCACGGTCTTCTGCCCGTTTGATCGCTTCGATATCCGATCCAAGCAGCCGGACGCCGTGCGCATCCAGCCAGCCGTTCTCACTCAGCTGCATTGCCAGGGTCAGCCCGGTCTGTCCGCCGAGTCCGGCAAGCAGGCTGTCGGGACGCTCTTTTTCGATGATCCGTTTCAGAGTATCCGTATTCAGGGGCTCAAGATAGATTTCGTCTGCGAGATGCTTGTCTGTCATGATCGTTGCCGGATTGGAGTTGGCAAGCACGACATTGATTCCTTCCGCTTTCAAAACACCGCACGCCTGCGCGCCGGCATAGTCGAATTCGGCCGCCTGGCCGATCACGATCGGGCCGGACCCGATCACAAGGATCTTTTTGATGGAATAGTCTCTAGGCATTTCGGTATTCCTCCATCAGACGGATAAAACGGTCAAACAGGAATTCCGTATCTTTCGGTCCGGCGCATGCCTCCGGATGAAACTGCACAGTAAAACAGTTCCGATCCGGATAATCCAGACCTTCACAGGTTCCGTCATTTGTATTGATCATGCGTACCTTTGCGACATCGCCGAGGGATGCAAGATCCACCGCATATCCGTGATTCTGCGTTGTGATGAACGAGCGTCCGGTTTCGGTATCGGTGACCGGCTGGTTCGCACCGCGGTGTCCGTACTTCATCTTGTAGGTGGATCCTCCTGCCGCAAGCGCAGCGAGCTGGTGGCCGAGACAGATTCCAAACATCGGAACAACACCGAACAGTTTCCGGATCTCCGCAATCACACCGGTGTTGTCTGCCGGGTCACCCGGACCGTTTGACAGCATGATGCCGTCCGGCTTCAGGGCAAGAATCTCCTCTGCCGTTGTGTTGTACGGCACTGCCGTCACATCACAGCCGTGCTGGTTCAGCTCCCGGATGATATTTTTCTTTGCGCCGAAATCCATCAGGACAACATGATAGTCCGGATGATCGATGCGGTATGATTCCGCTGCCGTAATACTGGCTCTTGCGCAGGCATCAGTCACACGGTAATTCACCACATTCGAAAGATCCTGCGGGACTTCCTGACAGATACATGCGTTCATAACCCCGCTCTCACGGATGATCCGTGTCAGAGCACGGGTGTCAACACCGCAGATTCCCGGAATCCCCTGTTCCTTCAGGAAGGCATCAAGCGTCTGCGCACTGCGGAAGTTGGACGGGGTTTCACAGTATTCCCGCACCACATAGCCGTGCAGCAGGCAGGAGCCCTCAAAATCTTCCGGAATGATTCCGTAATTTCCGATCAGCGGAAAGGTCTGAATCACGATCTGGCCGGCATAGCTCGGGTCAGTAAGTGTTTCAATATATCCGCACATATTTGTTGTGAATACCAGTTCGCCGACCGCATCCGGTTCCGCGCCGAAAGAAACTCCTTCGAACACATCGCCGGTAGCCAGGACAAGATATGCCTTAGGGCGTGTCATAAGGTGGCCGCCATCACCGCTTTGATCGTATGCATGCGGTTGCCCGCTTCCTCAAATACGACCGACTGCGGTCCTTCAAATACATCATCTGTCACTTCCAGAGCGTCAAGGCCGTACTTTTCTCCGACTTCCTTTCCGATCTTTGTGTTGTGATCATGATAAGAAGGAAGGCAATGCATGAAGATACAGGTATCCTTCGCGCATGCCATCAATTCTTTATTTACCTGGAACGGTTTCATCAGACGGATCCGTTCCTCCCAGATTTCTTCGGGTTCTCCCATGGATACCCAGATATCTGTATATATGACGTCCGCATCCTGCACTGCAGTCTTCGGATCACTGCTGAAGACGATTGACGCGCCGGTCTCTGCCGCGATCTTCTGACATTCCGCTGTCAGCGCAGCGTCCGGAAAATAGTTTTCCGGGGCGCAGGCGGTGAAGTTCAGGCCCAGTTTCGCGCATCCGATCATCAGCGATCTTCCCATATTGAATCTTGCGTCGCCCATATATACCAGATGAATTCCGGCCAGTTTTCCGAAGTGTTCCCGGATCGTCAGCATATCCGCAAGGATCTGTGTCGGGTGAAATTCATCGGTAAGGCCGTTATATACCGGAACATCCGCATATTCTGCGAGTTCCTCGACAATACTCTGCCCGAACCCCCGGTATTCGATAGCGTCAAACATCTGCGAAAGCACACGGGCGGTATCAGGAATCGATTCCTTTACCCCGATCTGCGATCCGGTCGGACCGAGATAGGTACTTCCCATGCCAAGATCATTCGCCGCAACTTCAAACGCGCACCGGGTTCTGGTGCTGGTTTTTTCAAAGATCAGCGCGACGTTTTTTCCCTCACACAGCCGGTGCGGGATCTGTTCCTGTTTCTTTTTCTTAAGATCGGCCGCAAGATCCAGAAGAGCGGTGATCTCTTCGGTTGTAAAATCCCGCAGTGTGAGAAAGTCTCTCCCCTTAAGATTCATGGCTGTTTACTCCTTTCCGTTCGCAAACGCGTCCGCAATCACATTCAGTGCAGTGTCCAGTTCGTCATCCGTAATCGTAAGCGGCGGAAGCAGACGAACCTTATTCCCGCCGGCAGTGAGCACCAGCACACCGTGTGAAAGGCAGAACTTCGCAATATCCGCAGCGGTTCCTTCTTCCGGTTCAATACCGATCATCAGCCCGGCTCCGGTAACAGACCGGATATTTTTCTTTCCTTCCAGGGTATCGAAAACCTTTGCGGACTTTCTTCTGACGTCCGCAAGCAGATCCTCATCGATCCGGTTCAGATTGGATATTGCGCCGGCGCATACCGCAGGATTTCCGCCGAATGTCGAGCCGTTGTCTCCGGGATGGAAGATATCCTCTACCTTCTCCCCCAGCATCGCCGCACCGATCGGAAGCCCTCCGCCGAGCCCCTTCGCCGTAGTGACGATATCCGGAAGGAAGCCATACAGCATGTATGCATACAGCGCTCCGGTCCGGCCGTTGCCGGTCTGCACTTCATCGTCAATGATCAGCAGATCGTTTTCCTGCGCAAGTTTTACGGCCGTGTCAATAAACTCCCGGGAAAGAGGAATTACACCGCCTTCTCCCTGCACGCACTCCAGCATGATGGCCGCCGTTCTGTTTTCCTCAACGGCTTTCACCAGCGCTTCGCAGTCGTTGGCATCAACCGAAATAAATCCCGGTGTCAGCGGCTGAAACAGCTGATGAAATTTTTCCTGTCCGGTCGCCGCAAGCGTGGTGAGCGTGCGGCCGTGAAAGCTGTTATTCAAGGTGATAATTGTGAAATACTCATCCCCTTTTTTCAGCTGCGCATACCGGCGTGCCGCCTTCACCGCACATTCATTGGCTTCCGCGCCGGAGTTGCAGAAAAACACCTTTTTCAGACCGGTGCGCCGGCAAAGCAGTTCCGCAAGCTCCGCACACGGACCTGTGTAATACAGGTTGGAGGTATGCTGGACGGCATTCAGCTGCGCGGTCACAGCCTCTTTCCAGATTTCATCGCTGTAGCCGAACAGATTCACGCCGATTCCGGAACCCATATCAATATATTCCTTCCCCTGATCGTCTTTGGCAATACAGCCTTTCCCGCTGGTGATGACGACAGGGAAGCGTCCGTAGGTCGGTGCGACATACGTCTGATCCAGTGTTTTAATGTCTGTCATTGTTATTCAGTCCTTTCTGAACATCGTTCCGGCGCCTTCGTCGGTCAGAATCTCCATCAGGGTCGCGTGGGGAACCCGCCCGTCAATGATAACGGTTGCCTTAACGCCTGCGTTAAGCGCATCGATACAGCAGCGCACCTTCGGAATCATTCCGCCGGAGATTTCTCCGTTTCGAATCATTTCTTCCGCTTCGCTTACGGTAAGCTCCGGAATCAGAGAAGAAGGATCATCCCGGTCTTTGCGGATACCTTCAATATCCGTCATCATGATAAGACGGACCGCATTTACCGCGGGAGCGATCCGGCCTGCCGCCGTATCCCCGTTGATATTGAAGGTGTTGCCTTTCTTATCGCATCCGATTGTTGAGATGACCGGGATATAGCCCTGGTTCAGCACCGTGAAGATCGGCTCTGCGTTGATCTTTGTGACAGTTCCGACAAATCCAAGGCGGTCATCCTTGAAGTCGGCCTGGATCATCCGGCCGTCAACACCGGAAAGACCGATCGCCCTTCCGCCTTTCATCTGAAGCAGGCTGACAAGGCTCTTGTTGATTTTTCCTGCGAGAACCATCTCTGCGATATCGATCGTTTCCTGATCGGTTACACGGAGTCCGTCCACAAACTCCGGCTTCTTTCCGAGCCGCTTCATGAGATCCGACATCTCGGGTCCGCCGCCGTGGACAAGAACAACCTTGATTCCGACCATCGAAAGCAAAACGACATCTTCCATAACCTGTTCTTTCAGATCATCGCTGATCATCGCATTGCCGCCGTATTTTACGACAATTGTTTTTCCGTAATACCGTTTGAGATACGGCAGAGCCTGTACCAGAATCTCGGCTCTTGTACTGTTATCTATCATTGCAGCATTCATGTTCTGTAATCTCCGTTGATTTTTACATAGTCATACGTCAGGTCGCAGCCCCAGCAGGTAACTTCACTCCCGCCTTCCTTCAGATCCACATCGATGAGGACTTCATCCTCGCTGAGGATCCGTTCCGCAAGATCCTCATCAAACACCAGTCCCAATCCGTCCTTAACGACTTCAATCGATCCGGCCTTCGAAACAAAGCGGATATCCGTCCGGTCGGGATCGAAATTCTCTCCCGCATAGCCAAGTGCACACATCACTCTGCCGCAGTTGGCATCGCAGCCGAAGATGGCGGCTTTGGTAAGCGGCGAACGGATTACCGACTTCGCCAGAACCTCCGCCTTCTCTTCGCTTTCGGCGTTTCTTACGGTACAGGTGATCAGGTGTTTTGCGCCTTCCCCGTCCTTTGCCATCGCCCGGGCCAGATTCACACACAGATCCGTAAGGGCGGCAAGGAACTGATCATAGTCTTCCCCTTCTGCCGCGATCATTTCGTTCTCCGCAAGACCGCTGGCAAGAATAATCAGGGAATCGTTGGTTGAGGTATCGCCGTCAACGGAGATACGGTTGAAGCTCACATCACATGCGGCCTTCAGTGCCTTTTTCAGCATGGGCACCGAAATCGCGCAGTCCGTTGTCAGGTATGCCAGCATGGTTCCCATGTTGGGATGGATCATGCCCGATCCCTTGGCAATTCCGCCAAGCCGGACCGGTTTGCCGGATATCTCAAATTCCACTGCGAATTCCTTTTTGACGGTGTCGGTCGTCATGATCGCCTTTTCCGCAAGGTCGCTTCCTTCCGGTGTGTCGGTAAGCTTCGCCGTGAGATCGCCGATATGTTCCTTCATGCATTCGGTAAACAGTTCCTGGCCGATGACACCGGTCGAACTGACCAGAACCAGATCGTTGGATATTCCCAGCGCCTCCGCAGCGATTGTCTGCATCTCTTCCGCATGTTTCATGCCGTTGGGGGCACAGGCATTGGCGATGCCGGAATTGGCGATGATCGCCTGGGCCTGTCCGTTCCGCAGGGTTTCGATATCCAGAAGAACCGGACTCGCCTTTACCCGGTTGCGGGTGAAGAGACCTGCCGCATTGCAGGGCAGATCACATGCGATCAGGGCAAGATCTTCCTTCTCCCTTCCCGCTTTGACTCCGGCATGAATGCCGTACGCCCGAAATCCTTTCGCAGCCGTGACGCCGCCTTCTGTATACTTCATGTTGTCAGCCTCCTGTGTGCAGACCGGTTGTTTCGGGGATTCCCATCAGAAGATTCATGTTCTGAATCGCTGCCCCGCAGGCACCTTTTCCCAGGTTGTCAAAACGGGAGATCAGAAGAATCCGGTCTTCATTTCCTTCCACCCGTATTTCAAGATCATCCCTTCCGGCAAATGCATTTCCGGAACAGAACCCGTTTTCTCCGGACTCTTCCGCAAAATGAATCACGCCTTCCCGGTAAACACTCCGGAAAACCTCTTTTATGGTATCAATATCGCCGCAGATCTGATTCCGGAACAGCGGGACGATTGTCTCCATACCGCTGTAGTAATCTGCCACGATCGGACAGAATACCGGCTCGTTCACAAGACCTGAGATCTGTTTCATTTCCTTCAGGTGTTTGTGACTCTGCGCAAGTCCGTACAGCCGGGGCGCATCAAGAAGCGGATCCCGCTCTGTTTCTTCGTACTGGGCGATCATCGTTTTTCCGCCTCCGGAATATCCGGTAAGCGAAATGCAGTTCAGTTCCGCGGCGGTTGGAATCACGCCTGCCTTGACCAGCGGTTCCACCAGCGTGATGAAGCCGGTCGCATGGCAGCCCGGATTGGCAATCCGGCGGGAAGCACGAATCTTTTCCCGCTGTCCTGCCAGTTCGGGGAGGCCGTATACCCATCCCTCAGCCGTACGATGGCGGGTCGAAGTGTCGATCACTGCCGTACGGTCATTCTCCACCAGGGATGCGGAGACTTCCGCCGCATCATCCGGCAGACACAGAAATGCGATATCCGCCGCATTCAGCGCCTGTCTGCGGACCTCTTCCGAATGCCGCTCTTCATAGGGCACTTCAATCAGATTGATATCATCTCGGAGGCTGAGCCGCTCCCGGATCTGAAGTCCGGTCGTTCCGGAGCTTCCGTCAATGAATACATTTGTCATTCCGCTTCCTTTCCGTTACGCGCCGCCAGCTGTTCGTTGAGCCAGAGGCGCTGCGCATCTACGGATTCAGCGCTTGTTCCGCCCTTGGAACATCTGCGGTTAGCCGCGTTTCTGAGGTCAATTGCCTCATAGAGATCGTTTTCAAAACAGTCAGAGAATTTCCGGTATTCCTCCAGCGGGAGGGTTTCAAGAACCTGACCGTTGGCAATGCAGTAAGAGACAATCGAACCGGAGATCTTATATGCCTCCCGGAACGGAAGTCCTTTCGTCACAAGATAATCCGCCAGGTCGGTCGCATTGATGAACCCGCGCTGCGCGGCGGCGTACATGTTGTCCGCCTTCACGTTCATGCCCTTCAGCATCGGTGTCAGGATACCGAGACACATCTTGACGGTATCAACTGCGTCAAACACCGGCTCCTTGTCTTCCTGCATGTCCTTGTTGTAGGCAAGCGGAAGACCTTTCATCGTTGTAAGAAGCGCCATGAGGTCGCCGTATACCCGACCGGTCTTGCCGCGGATCAGCTCCGCCATATCGGGGTTCTTCTTCTGCGGCATGATGGAGGATCCGGTCGTATAGGCATCGGGCAGTTCAACAAACGCAAACTCCCAGCCGGACCAGAGAATCAGTTCCTCACTGAATCGCGAAAGATGCATCATCAGAATCGAAAGTGCGCTCAGCAGTTCCAGGCAGAAATCCCGGTCGGATACTGCATCCATACTGTTCATCGAAACCTGCGCAAACCCGAGCAGTTCCGCCTCGTAATCCCGGTCGGTCGGATAGGTTGTGCCGGCAAGCGCACAGGCGCCGATCGGCGAAACATTGATCCGTTTTTCTCCGTCCGCAAGCCGGTCATAATCCCGCAGCAGCATCATGGCGTAGGCGAGCAGATGATGTCCGAACATCACCGGCTGTGCTCTCTGCATGTGCGTATAGCCCGGCAGAATCGTATCGCGGTACTTCCCTGCAAGATCATTCAGAACTTCAATGAGCTCAGTGATCATCCCACGGATGATACCGGACTCCTTCCGCAGATACATGCGGGTATCAAGTGCAACCTGATCATTGCGGCTCCGCGCGGTATGCAGCATCTTGCCCTCTGCCCCGATCCGTTCGGTCAGAACCTGTTCGACAAACATATGGATGTCCTCACAGGCAGGATCGATCGCAAGATCGCCGTTTTGAATCTCATCGCGGATGGTATTCAGTTCCGTGATGATATGTTCCGCGGCTTCCGGGGGTATGATGCCCTGCTTTCCCAGCATTCCGGCATGGGCAATGGAGCCGCTGATATCTTCGTAATACATTCGCTGATCCACACGGATCGATGAATTGAAATCATCTGCCGTCTGATCGGTTTTTCCATCGGTTCTTCCTGCCCAAAGTTTTGCCATATGAATACTCCTGTTCTTATTTTTTGTTTTTCTGATCTACCAGAGCCTGTACCTTGATCGGCAGGCCGTAAAGATTGATGAATCCTCTGCTGTCAGTCTGATCATAATCGGATTCTCCGAAGGACGCGAGGTCTTCGCTGTAAAGCGAGTACTCACTCCAGACACCGGCTTTGATAATATTGCCCTTGTAAAGCTTCAGCTTCACTTTTCCGGTGACGGTTTCCTGTGTCTTGTCCACAAATGCGGAGAGCGCTTCCCGGAGCGGTGTGAACCACTGTCCGTTATACACGAGATCCGCAAAGGTCAGGGCAAGTTCTTCCTTCTTGTGAGCCGTCATTTTATCCAGGGTAATTGTTTCAAGATACTTGTGTGCCTCATAAAGAATTGTTCCGCCCGGGGTCTCATAGATACCTCTCGACTTCATGCCGACAAGCCGGTTCTCCACGATATCCAGGATACCGATGCCGTTCTTTCCGCCGATCTCGTTCAGTTTCAGAATGATATCCTTTGCGCTCATCTTCTCGCCGTTCAGGCTGACCGGAATTCCCTGTTCAAACTCCAGCTCGACATACTCCGGCTCATCCGGCGCCGCCATCGGAGATACGCTCATCTCCAGGAATCCAGGCTTGTCATAATCCGGTTCATTGCCGGGGTTTTCAAGATCAAGGCCTTCATGGCTGAGATGCCACATGTTTTTGTCTTTGGAGTAGTTGGTCTCTCTTGAGATCCGCAGCGGAATATTGTGCGCCTCCGCATAATCGATCTCTTCATCTCTGGATTTGATCGACCATTCCCGCCACGGTGCGATAACCGTCATACCGGGTGCGAAATGCTGGATCGCAAGTTCGAACCGAACCTGGTCATTTCCCTTTCCGGTGCATCCGTGGCAGATCGCATCCGCGCCTTCCTTCAGCGCAATTTCAACGAGTCCCTTCGCGATGACCGGGCGCGCATGGCTTGTCCCGAGCAGATAATCCTCATACTTTGCGCCTGCCTTGACGCAGGGAATGATGAAGTCATTTACATATTCCTCGGTGAGATCAAGCACATACAGCTTGGAAGCACCGGTTCTGAGTGCTTTTTCTTCCAGCCCTTCCAGCTCGTCTGCCTGTCCGACATTGCCGGATACCGCGATTACTTCGCAGTTGTTATAGTTTTCCTTCAGCCATGGAATGATGATGGAGGTGTCAAGACCGCCGCTGTACGCAAGAACTACTTTTTTAATATCCTTCTTATTCATGATTTTCTCCTCTTTCCTTTTCTTCTTTTGTTTCCTGTTGCTTTTCTGACCGGTTCTCCGGCTCCGCCGTGCGGTATCGTCGTTTTTTCTTCATCGCTCTTCTCCACCAAAAGAAACGTCCTTCGAGCCGTTTCTGCTCAAAGGACGTGTTATGCGCGTTGCCACCTTTTCTTCCCGGAGGCAGTACTCCTCCGGACACTCTCTCCCTTAACGCGGGCACTTACGTAATCCGCTCGGATCCCTTCGCGGATTCTGCTCCATGGCACGTTCGGTTCGCTCTCCTTTCCCCGCTCTCACCATACCGGGTTCGCTTCAAAGCACTTGCGAACGTACTGCTCCACTTCTCTGCTTTAGCGTAATTATAAAAGAAAGAAACATTTTTTCAACAACTTTTATGAAATTTTTTCTTAATTCTTCCTGATAATGAAATTATTTTCATTTTTGTGTTCTTTCCTGCGCCTCTGCGTTTTTGAGCCACAGGATCCGGGTATCAAAATACTGTTCCACTTCCCCGACCGTATCGATCACTTCCCTGCGGTCGCAGTCTGCGGTTTTCGTAACGACCCATTTGGACTCACTGTCATTGCGGCGGTAGATGATCGCAGTCACTACCCCCGTAAAGGAGTCGACCGGTTCATATACCCCGATAATATAGGCGTCCTGAAACTCCCCGTCAGCGGCCAGCACATCTTCCACATACCCGTAATTGCAGGGATATTCCGTATCCGGATAATGCGGATGCAGGCTTCCGTACGGGCGGTCCACGGTAACGGTTACCGTCCGTCCGAGATTCTCTCTTCCGAGTAAATATTCCATCGGTACGGAAGTGATGCCGTCTTTGGTTTCTGTTTCGCCGCAGGTCTCAAAGCCAAGCGCTTCATATACCTCTTTTGCGGATTCTGCCGCATTTACGGTGATTCTTGCGCACGCTGCAGCACGGGCTTCTTCGCGCATCATCTCAAACAGATGTCGGGCAATTCCCTGTTTCCGGTTCTCTTTGCGCACAAAGAACAGCGCAATATGAAACTCTTCCGTGCGGCCGAGCACTCCGGTCAGGGTCCCGTCAAATGCCCCGTACCAGGTGAGCAGTTCTCCGTTTTCAGAAACAAATTCCAGAAAGGACTGCGCACCGCGGCGCGGAAATCCGAGATTTCCCTCGGCGAAGAACACCTCGCGGACCAGATTCAGCGCATCCAATACTTCCCCGCCTTCCAGTCTGCGATAGGAAGTCATATATTCAGTTCCCTGTCGTAAAGCGCAACCGCGTCTTTGATCACATTCTTTTCCAGTTCGGGTGTCAGCCGGATGATCTGAACCGGAATACTCTTTGCGAGCGGCTCGGCAGCCGCCTTCAGTTTTTCTTCGATCTCCTGCGTATAGTTGTCCGCTTCCACGATCAGTCCATGATTGACGTTCGGTCCGATCATCATCTGCTTGTACCAGGTGCGGCTGATTTCCGGAATCGTTCCGCAGGCATCATACACCGCGTTGACCAATGCCGTCGGATAAACGCGCGGTTCCTCATAGCGAACCGGCAGATCGGCAGGTTCCTCTCCCTTTTTCGCATTGACCGGAGCCCCGCTGACCGCGGATGCTTTCTGGGAATTCAGCTTACTGATCAGATCTCTCTGCAGGACGATGTTGGAAGAAAAGGGATTGACCACGATTCCGGCCGCCTGGCCGCGGGTATCCCGGAAAATCGGTTCAAATTCCTTGAGTGACCGGACAATGAAT
>CAJOLG010000016.1 GCA_905235315.1 uncultured Solobacterium sp.
CAGCCGTTCAGTGATACACCCACGGACGAAGCGGACATGGGGCTTTCGATGCATGTGAATCTTGTAAACTACGCAAAAAAATATATTTATATCGATACCCCGTATCTTGTACTTAATAGTGATATGATGTCTGCGTTGTGCCGGGCTGCGCAGAGCGGTGTCGATGTGCGGATTCTGGTGCCCAGCATACCGGACAAGAAAAGCGTCTATCAGATTACGAAATCAAATTTCGCGAAGCTGATCAGCGCCGGTGTGCGGGTTTATCGGTACCTGCCCGGATTCAATCACCGCAAGAATTTTGTCTGTGATGATGAAGTGAGTCTTGTGGGATCTGTAAACACCGATTACCGAAGCTACTTCATGCAGTTTGAAGCAGGCATTCTGATGCGGAATACAGAGCTTGCAGTTCACCTGCGGGGATGTTTTGAGAAGGGATTGGAAGAATCGGAAGAAGTTACGTGGGAGCAGTGCAGAAATACAAATCTGTTTGTGCGGATGTTCCGCGGTATGCTTAACCTGCTCGCACCGCTGTTCTGATTGTTCAAATGACGTATGAAGAGAAGAAGACGACTGAGACTCCGGATATTGATTCTGATGCTGTCGTTTGTGACGGCAGCGCTTTTACTGACGGTTTTCATCCTGCTGACTCGTAAGTCTCCTGAGCCGCCGGCAGAGCCAGAAGCGACGGCGGAGCCGGAAGAACCGGAGGAATTTACGGCAGATCATTCCATATACAATACGGAACTGAAATCCGTCGGCGGAATTCCCGTTATTCATACCCACGTGCCGTGGGACAGCCCGCGGCGTCCGGGAGAGGTTCGGGAAATCCGGTATCTGACGATTCATGAGACGGACAACCGCAGTTCCGGGGCTGACGCAGAAGCGCACAACTCCCTGCTTGTGAAGGATACTTCCAACAGCACGGGCTGGCATTATACCGTTGATGATCATTCCATCTATCACAATATTCCCGATAATGAAATCAGCTGGAATGCGGGTGATAACCGCGCCCGGCTCGGCGGCAATATGAACGGCATTGGGATTGAGATGTGCGTCAATCTGACAAACGATTATGAACAGACCCTGCGCAACACCGCAATGCTTGCGGCAGAACTGCTGGTGACATATGATCTGCACGCAGAGGATGTGCGTCTGCATCAGGATTTTATGGATAAGATCTGCCCGCACCGTCTGATATCGGAAGGACGCGTAGAGATGTTTTATCAGATGATCCGGGATGACTATACGGAACTTCTGAAGCAGGAAGTCAGAGATACGATAAAGCGAGGAAATGGAAATGAGTGAGAAAACAGGACTGGTTCTGGAAGGCGGAGGAGTGCGCGGAGCCTTTACCGCAGGCGCCTGCAAATGGCTGGTTGATAACGGGATCGAGTTTGATTACAGCGTCGGCATTTCAAGCGGTGCGATGTATCAGACCTGTTATGAGGCACGCAACACGGAGCTGATGGAGCGCATCGCCTGTACCTATGCATGTGCAGATGATGTGGTCGGGTTCAAGGCACTGCAGACGGAAGGCTACTATGTTGCCTATAAAAAACTGTTTCGGGAAGATCTTCTTAACAAAGAACACTTTTCGGTAAAGGAGCTTCGCGAGAAGAATCCGGACATGGAGATCGGCTGTTACGACCTGGAACAGGGGAAAACGATTTTCTTCAATGCCCAGGATCTTGACGATGATATGGAACTCCTTCGGGCAAGCTGCTCGCTTCCGATTGCGGCACCGATCGTGGAATTCAAGGGCCATAAGCTGCTTGACGGCGGGATCACCAAGATGATTCCGATCGAGCGGGCAGTTGAGCAGAACTGCACAAAGACCGTGATTATAACAACCAAACCGAAGGATTATGTACGCAAACCCGCTTCCTTCTTCGTAAAGCTTCTGATGCGCCTGGTCTATCCGAAGTACCCCTGTGTTCTGGAAGACTACAGGGTCCGGCATCTGAATTACTACAAGCAGATTGATCTGATCCATCAGCTGGAAGCCGAAGGGAAGGCGGTTATGATCTACCCGTCAAAGACGATCAAGGTCAGCCGCTGGAAAGGCGATCCCGAGAAATGCCGGCAGCTGTTTGAACTCGGCTACCAGGATATGGAGGACCGGAAAGAGGAAATTTTCCGCATTCTCGGCAAAACAACGGAACCGTCTGCTGTTTTTGCGGAGCTGAACGTGAAAGAAAAGGTTCCCGCATGATTCGCCTGATCGCCAGTGATCTTGACGGAACAATTATCAATGCGCAGAACTTCTGCGATCCTTCCGTTCCGGAAACGATTGCGCATTACCGCGGCAGGGGAGTCCGCTTTGCGGTATGCAGCGGAAGACCGCTCGATTCGGTAAAACCGCTTCTCTCCGGCTGGGGTCTTGAGAACCTTGCGGATTATATTATCGGATCCAACGGCGGGGAGGTGCTGGAAGTGAAAACCGGAAAGCGGCAGAGTGCCTACCTGCTGGAACCGGAGGTACTCCGCGATATTATTGACATCTATGAACCGTTGGGTCTGATTCCTACCCTGTATGACGGCATGACGCTCTATGTCAGTAAAAAAACGGAAGAGGCAGAGGTTGTCGCCCGCCGTGTCGGGGTAACTGCGGTTGAGGCGGATGTCCGGGCAATGACCGTAAAACCGGAGCTGAAGGAGATGTTTATCCTGAAGCCGGAACAGATGGCGGAAGCGGAGCGCTATGCCGCATCGCATCCGGATCCAAGATTCAACGGATTCAAAACCGCGGTGGATCTCTTTGAGTTCTCCCATCCGCTGCTCGCAAAGGATGTCGGCCTGCGGATCATCGGCGCAATGATGCATATCACGGAAGAGGAAATGATGGCGTTCGGCGATACGACCAACGACATTGAGATGCTGGAATATGTGAAATACGGCGTTGCCATGGAGAACGGCACCGCGGATGCCAGGGCAGCAGCCTGGGCGACTGCACCTTCCGTAAATGAAAAGGGATTTGCCCGTTTTCTCAGAGCTCATCTCAGCGATACCCTTGAAGTCATACCATGATGGATGCGCGCAGCCCCTGTCGGCTGGGCGCTTTTATTTGTTATAATCGGAAAAACGGAGGTGCTATGGAACCGTTCGGGACTTTTTATCTGGATAAGGAAAAAGACATCATCGTTGACCTGTTTCAAGAGAGCGGGACACTGCACTATGTGCTGCGTACACCGAACCACAAAACCGGCAATCTGATCCGCAATCTTGCGAAACTCTGCGATCTGAAGCTCAGTAAAGATGACAGGGATCTGCTTGTGATCCGGGGAACCGTACCGAGCTATTTTGATACGTATAACCGGCTTGTGTATATCTTCCGGCTGGGAAACACGAAGGTGGCCAATATCTATCCGGACGGAAGGGTGGAAATGAAAGCCGCGATTCCTTCGGTGTCAAAGACACTGATGTCCCAGACAAAGCACTATTCCCTGGATATTGCGCGCACGATCGTGAAAACCTATATCCGCACCGAGGTGAAGTTTCACTCGGATCTGCATACGCATATGAATGCGAATCTGTCCCCGGATATTCTGATCGCGCTCGGCATCATGCATCAGATCCGGTATCCGCTTTACTACATCAAAAAACTGAATCTCCGGCTGACGACGGAACAGATGGAGTATCTGGTCGCCCAGCGGCGGAAAACCGAAGAGCAGTTCCGGGACAGCACCCTGAAGGGAAAGTATCTGAACCGGCGGATCGATGACAACACCAGCATCAATTTTGCCCGGCTGATTCTCGAAAATCCGGCGGACAGCGAGTATAACATCGCAAAGATCCGCATGTCGCTTGCGGTGCTGAAAGACGGACAGGCAGTCTTTTCCAATCTTGAAAAGGTATATCTTTACCGGTATGTCTTCACAAAAGGGGTCCGGGCACAGGATACCTGTTCCCTGGAAAGCTTTGCGGCAGTGAAGGATCCGGATATCCTTGCGGTTCTGAAGCAGATTCAGAAAGACCGCAGACATAAGACCTACCGGAACAATACGCTGTTTCAGGACAAACTGCTGTGGATTGCCCGGAGCTATGCATACCGGGGAATCACCTATGCCGAGATATCCGATACCTCACTGGTCAAAGCGGACCTTTCTCCGCAGGTTCTCAGCGAGATCCATGCGGTCATGCCGGCAGTGACGCGGGAGACCGGCGTCACCCTCCGTTTTCTTGCGGCAGTAAGAAGAATCCCGCTGACGATTGTCAAGGATTCGGTGACCGCGGCGGATTATCTGAAAGATAACCTGCGGGTTCTCCGGGCCGTTGCGGAGGATCCCTATGTTGCAGGATGTGATATTGTCGGGGAAGAAATCAATGATATCCGTGAGCTGGCTCCGTTCATCCGGGAACTGACCGTTCTTGCGCAGGAGATTCCTTCGTTTGTGATTCGGATTCATGCGGGTGAAAACGACAGCCTGCGGGATAATGTGGCCAATTCCATCACCTGCGTAAAAGCGGCGCTGGCACCGGGACAGAAGATGCCGTGTGTCCGGATCGGGCATGGCCTTTATACCGCCAATCTTTCCGGCCGAAAAGGAAAACAGCTGCTGAAAGATATTCTGGAAAACGATGTGGTGCTGGAGTTTCAGATCACCTCGAATGTTCGGCTGAACAATCTCAACTCCCTGAAAAAGCATCCCCTGAAAGAATACCTCGCCGCCGGAATCCGCTGTGTGCAGGGAACCGACGGCGGAGCGCTCTACGGCACGGATTCCGTCGATGAACAGCTTTCCCTGGAAAAGCTGCTGGATCTCAGTTTTGATGAGATGCGGCAGATGCGTACTGCGGAGGATGAAATCATTGCGGCCAGTATGGATGCCTTCCGTAAAAAACGCGCCGCATTCCGAAAAGCCTGCGGGGAGGAACCTGTACAGGACTATTACCGCCGGAAGATCGACGCCTCGGAAATGATCGGACGCACACTGCTCAGCTCTGCGGTAAAATACAGCTCGGCAGAGGAACTGCAGGGCCGGATCCAACCGATGCCGGCGGACAGGTATCCGATCGTAATTGCCGGCGGCAGTTTCAACAATGATGTGCATTCCACAAAAGTTCGTACGGACTGCCTGGATCTGATTGACCGGATGGCTGCGGAGCTTGATCCCGCAAAGGTATTCTTTGTGGTGGGAGACAAGCTTAACGGCTATGAGCGGTATCTCATCCGGCAGTGCAGGGGAGCGTTTGATATCTACGCGATTATACCGAGTGTGATCAGCGGCTATGAGCGCAACCGGCTGATTGAAAGCAGGGTAAAGCCCGTTATTTCCATTGACCCCACCGGAATGGGCCTGTATAAGAGTTTTGCCTATGAGATCTTCAAGCGGCGCCCGTCCACATTGATTGCCTTTGACGGAAATGCGGCCGGCGCAAATCTCATTCAGGAAGCGAAGAACGCACGGTATAAAGCACAGATCTTTGTGAGTGAATCTTCCCGCGGTCTCAGGCCGAAGGCAGAGTCTCTTCAGGGCTATGTGAAACGGTTTGGCCCCCAGGATGATATTCTGCCCGAAATCAAAGCACGCATCGAAGAAGTGATGGAAACGGAAAAGTAAATGAAAGAACCGGCTGCGGCCGGTTCAGTTCTTTTTATCCGAAGGATCCTGATCGTAGGTTTCGAGAAAACTGTGACGGATTCCGTCAAGTTTGTAGCCGGGGAAGGTATCCAGCTGCACGGCATGAACCGCGCGGAAGATGTTTCCTTCGATTTCGGGATTTGTGTTCTTCAGCTGTGCGATCAGCTGCTTTACTTCTTTGCGCTTGGAGGTGGATTCTCTTCCGGCATCCGCATTCTGCTCGGTGAACTTGCAGGCGCAGCGGATAAACTCGAGATTATTGTAGCGGCACCAGTCTTCAACCGCCTGTTCTTTGATGCAGTACATCGGGCGGATCAGCTCCATGCCCGGAAAATTTTCGCTGTGCGCTTTGGGAATCAACGCATCAATCTTACTGGCGTACATCATGGAAACGAGAACGGTTTCGATCACATCATTCATGTGATGCCCCAGCGCAATCTTATTGCAGGAGAGCTCCTGCGCCCGGTTGTACAGATGACCCCGGCGCATTCTTGCGCAGAGATAGCAGGGGTTCTTCGGCTGGCTGTTTGCGACACGGAAAATATCCGTGTCAAAGATCTCGATCGGAATTTCCAGGATGGCTGCGTTTTCAATGATCTTCTGACGGTTTGCCTCACTGTAGCCCGGATCCATGACAATAAATCTCAGTTCAAAGGGGATGTCCGAATGACGCTTCAGTTCCTGGAACAGCTTGGCCATGCACATGGAATCCTTTCCCCCTGAAATGCATACCGCAATGCGGTCATTCGGCTGAATCAGTTCATATTCGGTGATGGCATTCAGAAAGGGTGCCCAGAGTTCTTTCCGGTATTTTCGGATGATACTGCGCTCAATTGTCTGAACACGTGTAAGTTCCCGTTTCATATATTGTTCAGTTTACTCCTATTGGGTCGTTGTGAACAGCGGGAGGGATACGCAGGCGGCATAAAAAAAGAGACGTTTCCGCCTCTGTTCAGATGACAAATGCCAGCAGAGCCACAATCACGACCACCACGAAGATGCCGGCCCCGATCATGAGCCATGGAATTGATTCTTCGCGTTCCGGATCTTTTACGGCCGCCTCTTCTGCGAGAATATCTTCAAGTGCTTCTTCTTCCGGATCCAGTTTCCCGTTTTTATTGAGATCGAGCATAAAACTATCCTAACTGAAATCCATGCATGACGCAAACCCGTTACAGGCAGAATCCAACGAATGATATGATAAAGACACGATGAGACAGATAACAGAACACATTTACTGTATGGATGCCGACGCAGAAACCGATCAGCCGTTTATATTCCTGATTCAGGGGCAGCGTTTCAGCCTGCTGGCGGATACCGGAAACTCGCCGGAAAATTACCGGAAGTTTCTGCGGGAATTGAACGAAGCCGGGCTTAAAGAACCGGACCTTGCGGTTCTGACACACTGGCATTGGGACCATACGTTCGGCGCATGTGCTGCAGAATGCCCGGTAATCGCATCGGAAGAAACCGACCGGATCCTGCAGCGGGTATGCGCCTGGCAGTGGGATGATGCGTCAATGCGGCATCGGCTTGAAACCGGGGAGGACATCCCGTTTACCTATGACTGTATGCGGGCGCAGTATCCGGATCCGGAAACGATTCGGGTTACCCGTCCGGATATTACATTTCGTGATACGATGACGATCGATCTTGGAGGGGTGGTCTGTCATCTGGAACACCGGGATTCCCCGCATACAAGAGACGCCGTGATGATTCATATCCCGAAAGACGATGTCCTGATCGGCGGGGATGCGCACTATGAGGATTACTATGACAATGACGGCCGGTATGATTACGGGCGTCTTGCGGAGTTTATCGCATACCTGAACGGAATTCCGTTTACGATGTATCTCAAAGGACACGATGAGCCCGCCATGTCAAAAAACGACCTCCTTGCATTGCTGGGAGATGCGCTTCAGAAACTGGTACCGGAGTCCGGCACTGCGTGAAAAAACACTTTCCATTCCATGCGGGATATGCTAATATATCAACGCACATGAGTGCTTAGCTCAGTTGGGAGAGCACTTCCTTGACGTGGAAGGGGTCATGGGTTCGAGTCCCTTAGCGCTCACCCTTAGCGCTCACCATATCAAATTCAAAAAGTGGCTTAACCAAGCCACTTTTTGTTAATTCAACAGTTTTATTGTCACCTGATCGGTGGTTATCCCATGATGCTTTGGTGGAGGAACTGGGCGATTGCCCGGTTTCCTTCGATGTTGGGATGAACTCCGTCGGCGAACCATTCCGGATGGGATTCGGTTTCGGCATACAGATCAAAGCAGCGGATCCCGAGTTTTCCGGCAACCCGTTTTATGATCGGCACAACCTCATCCCGGATCACAGCGGGCTGTATGCCGTATACTGCAGTATCGCTTCCGTCTTCCGCAAAGGCGCAGGGCGGGGTGACCAGCACTACATCCGGATTATGCGGGAGATCGAGATAGGATTTTGCGAATTCTTCCAGTTCCGCTTCGTATGCGGCAGAATCCCATACGCCGGTTTTACTGTCGTTGGTGCCGAGCATAATGAGGTAGCCGTCGGCGCCGCATTCTCTGGATAACCGGCAGTAATCCGTATCCGCATACCCGTTACCGGATTCTTTGATCAGTGTTCTGCCGCATATGCCGTAGTTCAGGATCTGAACCCCATGGTCAAACCGTTCTTCCAGCATATAGGGCCAGGTGGATTCATCACTGCGCGCTCCGTTGGCGTCTGCGACACCGGCACCGTAGGTGATACTGTCGCCGATACAGGCGATATGCAGTACACCCTCCCGGATCACGGGCGGCTCATAGACGATCGATGCACTTCCGGCACGAATAAAACTGCGCAGGTTGGGGAACGAAATAAGAATGCCTGCCGCAATTACAAGAATACCGGCCACTTCAGCGAAACGATTCCTTTTCATAACTGGTTTTATTTTCGGCTGATTTTCCGGCCGCGTCAATTCGAAACCGCATTCTGCCCGGTATCCCTGCCGGCAATATAAAAATAGTGTCGTTGAAACACAGTTTCCTGCCGTTATGGAGGGAATCGCTGTTATTATATATTTTATAAACGGAGTGCCGGGCGGAAGTCCGACAGCCGTTTTTGAAGATTGGGTATCTGGAATATGCGTTTTAACGGAGTTGCATTTCTGCTTGCAGGGAATCTCCTGCTGGGCAGCACAGTTCTGCAGAATACACTCACGGATTCTTCCGAATCCTCTTTTCCGCATGAGGTTTCAAATGCGGTAATTCATAAAACAGAGATCGTTGATCCGGTTGAAAACAAGGACAGTTTTTCTGCGGTTCTCTACAATAACCGGAACGGTCTTCCTACGTCTGAGGCAAATGATATTGTCGAAACAGGGGATGGCTTTATCTGGATCGGCAGCTACAGCGGACTGGTCCGGTATGACGGAAATACGTTTGAACGCATCGATTCCACAACCGGAATCAGTAATGTCGGGGATCTGTTTGTGGACAGCCGGGACCGTCTTTGGATCGGCACCAATGATTCGGGTGTCGCAATGATGGACAAAGGGGAGCTGTATCACTGGACCGAAGCGGACGGCCTTCGTACGCTGAACGTCAGTATGATCGCCGAGGATGATAAGGGAATCATATATGTCAGCACCGCAGCCGGCATCTATATGTTCGATGAAGAACTGAATATGTCGGAGGTGGAAGACCCCCGCATCAAAGATATGTATGTTGACATGCTGAGAACCGGCGCAGACGGTATGATTTACGGACTCAGCGGGGAAGACGATCTCTTCTTTATCCGTGACGGGAAAGTAATCAACTATCTTGCGGGCGGAAAATATGAAGGCGGCAACGTGATCCAATTCCTGCAGGATCCGAAGAACCCGGATATGTACTACATGGGTACACAGAATGCCAATCTGTACTACGGAAGTATCGGAAGCGATGTGACGATTATCAAAGAAATCGATATTTCGCCGCTGTATTATGTCATGGATCTCGAAGCGATCGATGGCAAGATCTGGATCTGCACCCGGAGGGGAATCGGTGTTCTGGACGGGGATACCTTAACAAGTCTGGAAGATCTTCCGATGAATAACTCTGTCGGAAGCTGTATGACGGATTATGAGGGAAACCTCTGGTTTACCTCAACCCGGCAGGGAATCATGAAACTCGTGCCGAACCAGTTTTCGGATCTGTTTGAACGCTACGGCCTGGAAAACGGGGTTGTCAATACTACCTGCATGAATGACGGGGATCTGTTTATCGGAATGGATACCGGACTGATTATCACCCGGGATGATGAAGTTCTGACCGAGTACCCGCTGGAAAGCGCAGTATCTGCTTCCGGAAAGGATCTCGGCACGCGGGATCTGCTGGAACTGCTGAACGGCTGCCGCATCCGGTCGATTCTGCCGGACAGCCTCGGCAGGCTCTGGATCTCAACCTGGCGGGCATGCGGACTGCTCTGTTATGACCATGGAAATGTGACGGCATACACTCGGGAAGACGGCATGCTGTCATCGCATGTCCGTGCGGTTACGGAAGGGCCGGACGGGACGATCTATGTTGCGGTCACAGGCGGTGTCAATCTGATCAAAGACGGGCAGGTTGTCGGATCCTATGGTGCGGAAGACGGCATTACCAACCCGGAGACCCTGACAGTCGCTGCGGCGCCGAACGGAGATATTGTGCTTGGCTCCGACGGCGGCGGAATCTTTATTGTTCATGATGGTAAAGTTTCCCATATCAGTACACTGGACGGCCTGTCTTCCGGAATCATTCTGAGAATCAAATGGGATGATGCGCGGCATCTGTTCTGGATCGTCACCAGCAACACCATCACCTATATGACAGAGGACTATGAATTCACTGCCGTTCAGAAGTTCCCGTATTCCAACAACTTTGATCTTTACGAAAATAAACAGAATGAAATGTGGGTGATCAGCAGTAACGGAATCTATGTGCTTCCGACGGATGAGCTGCTTGCCAACGAGGAAATCAACCCGATTCATTTCGGAATCGATAACGGTATGCCGTGCATCGCAACCGCAAATTCCTACAGTTATCAGGCGGAGAACGGCGATTTTTATCTCGCAGGCAATTCCGGTGTTGCGAAAGTCAATATCGAGGATCCCGTTGAGGAGATTCTTGATCTGAAGATCAGCGTTCCGTTCATCGATGCGGACAATGAACGGATTTATCCGGATGACCAGGGAACATTCCATCTTCCTTACGATGTTCAGAAACTGACCATCTACAGTTATGTCTTCAACTACTCACAGACGAATCCGACGGTTTATTACCGGCTTGAGGGATTTGATAAGGATTATATGAAAATGAGCCGGAGTGAGCTCGGACCTGCGGTGTATACCAATCTGCCGGGCGGGACGTACCGCTTTGTGATCCGGCTGAAAGATTCCCAGGAGCGGACCGGAAAGACAATGTCCGCAACGATTGTGAAGGAAAAGGCACTGTATGAAGAAACGTGGTTTTATGTCATCTGTGTAATCGGCGGCCTGGCGCTGATCGTTGCCGGAATCTGGGTGTATATCAGCCATAAGACGAAGAGCCTTGAACAGAAGAACCGTGAGGCAATCCGAAAAGAACGTCTCAATACCGAACTCAAGATGGCGGGCCGGATTCAGGAGAACGCTCTGCCGCATGTATTCCCGCCGTACCCGGACCGGGATGAGTTTGAAATCTATGCCTCGATGAATCCGGCAAGGGAAGTCGGCGGCGACTTCTATGACTTCTTCCTGATCGATGACGATCATCTGTGTCTGGTCATGGCGGATGTCAGCGGGAAGGGCATTCCCGCATCCCTGTTCATGATGACATCCAAGTCGATCCTGCAGAGTGCGGCGAAACTCGGCCACAGCGCTTCCGAAATCCTTACGAAGGCGAATGATGCGCTCTGTGCGGATAATCAGGTGGATATGTTTGTCACGGTATGGATCGGAATTCTGGATGTGCATACCGGAAAGGTAACTGCCGCAAATGCCGGGCATGAGTATCCTGCGATCATGCAGAATGGGGAATTCACCCTTATGATGGATAAGCACGGCTTTGTCCTCGGCGGGATGGAAGGTGTGCCGTATACGGAATATGAGTTTGAAATGAAGCCGGGAGATAAACTGTTCCTGTATACCGACGGTGTGCCGGAGGCGACCGCCAAGGATAATCAGATGTTCGGAACCGATCGTATGCTGGAGACGCTGAATGAAGTGAAGGATGCGTCGCCGCAGGAGATCCTTGAGGGCGTCAACCGTGCGGTAAGCGCGTTTGTAAAGGATGCGGAGCAGTTTGATGATCTGACGATGATGTGCATCGAGTTCAAAGGCGATGCCGGAAACAAGGCCGCTGAGGAACCTTCCCCGGATCAGGCATAAACGAAGAAAAAAGCAACAGAAAAACGGAGAGCCGAATGCGGTTCTCCGTTTTCATCAGAAACAGAATCAGCCGTTACATTAACGGTGCGAACAGTCTCAGGAACGCGAGAAGCAGTTCCTTGAAGAACGAGATATTGCAGTCTTCCGGGAGAATCTGACGGCTCTTTTCCAGGGTGTCCAGCACATCATCCTTGACATCGTTCACTTTGGAGGAACCATACAGATAGGTGCCGTTTTCAAAATGAAGATACAGGCTGCGGTAATCCAGATTGACGGTGCCTACCGTTGCGATCCGGTCGTCACTCACAAATACTTTGGCATGTACGAAACCGGGGGTGTATTCATAGACTTTCACACCGCCGTCGATCAGCTGCCCGTAATAGGACTGGGTAATCCTCCAGACAATCTGTTTATCGGCGACACCGGGTGTGATCAGACGCACATCCACACCGTGCTTCGCAGCGAGAATGAGCGCATTGATGAATTCCGTATCAATAATCAGGTAAGGCGTCATGATATAACAGTAGTCCTTCGCCTGATTCAGGATGCCCATATAGATATTCTGTGCTGTAATCTCATCATCAAGCGGGGTTTCTCCGTAAGGAGAAATATACCCGTCCGCTGTTCCTTCAATGGGGGTTTCACGGCAGAAGACTTCCGGATCCTCATCTTCCGGCCGGAGCGCATTCCAGTGTGTCAGAAACATCAGTGTGTAAGAACGGACCGCTTCGCCGGTGATCCGGATGATATTGTCTTTCCAGTGGCCGTGAATGACCTTGACATTGATATATTCATCGGCGAGATTGATACCGCCGGAGAAGGCGACTTTTCCGTCGATGACCATGATCTTTCGGTGATCGCGGTGATTCATGATAATTCCGATGATCGGATTGATCCGGTTGAAGGGAACACACTTGATGCCCTTCTTTTCAAGGGTATTCGCATACCGGGCGGAGAGTGTCATGAACGAGCCGAGGTCGTCATACATAACGCGGACTTCCACGCCCTGCTTGACTTTCTCCTCCAGGATGTCAAGAATTCCGTTCCACATCTTGCCTTCTTCAATAATGAAGTATTCCAGAAAGATGAATTTCTCTGCTTTGCGGAGTTCTTCCAGCATGACGGGATAGCCGTCATCACCGAGCGGGTAATAGTCAAATCCGGTATTGCGGTAGAAGGGGAATCCGGCATCTTCCGCGATGTAATGGAACTGCCCTTTGAATTCCGGCGCTTCTTCGTTAAGGGAACGAAGGGTTTCCGGATCCTGTTTATAGTACTTCCGGTAATCCTCTGTTGTGCTGACCAGCGAGCGGAAGGTTCTGCTGAAAAACATATTGCTGGAGAGCAGAAGACGCAGTGCGGTTCCGGCAATCGGAGCGGCGATAATCAGAATGACCCAGATCATATCCGAGGACAGATGCCGGGAGTTTTTGACGATCATCAGAACAATGACAATGCTCAGGACCCGCAGGACTCCTTCAAGCCAGGCGGCATATCTGCCGAACCAGAGAGAGACGCCGATCAGTATGGCGACTTCGATCACGATCATCAGAATCATGAAGGTGGCGCGATTGAATAAGTATTTTAAGATTTTCAAGGGAGATTACTCCTTTCTGATTTCCATAGTTTTATTATATTGAAAATTGCGCCGCAGCGATGTGGTTTTTACAGCGCATCTGTTGTTTTGTTCAGTTCCAGGTTCTCGATTCCGTGTATCCGGCAAGATCTTCTTTGGCGGCTTCTCTTGCGAATCCGAATATCGTGAGATCATCCAGATATCCGATCACGGGGATGGAATCATGGATCGCATCATCCCGTTCCGTGAAATAAAGAAACGCCGAAAGAACCGCGATGACGGAGGAATCCGCCGCTTCTTTGTATTCTCCGTGCACACAGCTTTTCGCAAATGCCAGCAGTTCCGGAATTCCCTGCTCCGCATCGCGCAGAACCGCATTGTCCTGCAGGGCTCCTTCTGCTTTTGCCAGCATTTCAATTGCTTTCTCCGGTTCGCTGAGCAGAGATTTTGCCTGTTCGTTCAGATCGAGAAACAGACGGTACAGATCTTCATTACTGATTACTTCCATATCATACCTCTCACTCATTTTATTGTAATACGGGAATTCCGGTGAATGAAACGGACTTCCGATGATAAACTTGATTCAGGAGAACATATAACCATGAAGGTATTGCTTGTTAACGGGAGTCCGCATCCGGACGGATGTACAAATGTCGCACTCGAAGAATGTGCGAAGACATTAAACAAAAACGGAATTGAAACGGAGATTCTCTGGCTCGGAACAGACGGGGTCCGCGGCTGTATTGCCTGTAAAAAATGCAGAAAACTCGGGAAATGCGTCTTTCAGGATGCCGTAAACGAAACGGCCGCAAGAGCGGATACGTTTGACGGACTGATTATCGGCTGCCCGGTGTATTACAGCGGGCCATGCGCGCAGATCACCGCATTCCTTGATCGGCTGTTCTACAGCGCAGGCGGAAAGCTGGAAAAGAAACCGGCGGCCGCAGTCGTATCCTGCAGAAGAGGGGGCGCAACCGCAAGCTTTGAGCGGCTGAACAAATACTTTGAGATCAACAACATGCCGGTCATCACTTCACAGTACTGGAACCAGATCCACGGCAATGCGAAAGAGGAGGCGCTGGAGGACCTGGAAGGTCTTCAGACCATGCGCACGCTCGCGGAGAATATGGCCTGGATTCTGAAATGCATTGAAGCAGGAAAAGCTGCCGGCGTGAAGGAGCCGGAGTACGAGGCGAGAATCGCCACAAACTTTATTCGCTGAGAACCGGACAGATACAATGCCGGCAGGGAATTTCCTGCCGGTTTTGTTTGCGGATTTTATTTTATGTCTGCCGGAGCTCCGTCTTCCGGAAGCCGCCGGTAAAGCGTGAAGTACATGGTTGTAAAGCAGGCAATTCCGCCGACCAGATTGGAAATCGGTTCCGCAAGATACACGCCGTTTACCCCGAAGCCGAGCCGCGGAAGAAGCAGGGTAAGCGGCACGACGATGATCACTTTGCGGAACAGGGAGAAAAAGACAGCGCGCCTGACACAGCGCAGAGCCGTAAAGGCAGACTGGCCGGCAAACTGGAAGGTCATGAAGATAAATCCGAAGAAATAGATGGAGAGCGCACTGGTGCCGGCGGAGATCATCGCAGGATCATCCGTGAAGATCCGCATCAGGGTATCCGGGAAGAAGATGACCGCTGCCCATGCGGCCAGAGTATAGACAAACGCGACGGCTGTCATAAAGCGGATGCATTCTTTGATGCGGGAGTATTTGCGGGCGCCGTAATTGTAGGACATGACCGGCTGGCCGCCCTGCGTGATCGCATTGCAGGGGAGGGAAAGCACCTCACGAAGAGAATTGATGACCGTCATCACACCGACATAGAGATCGCCGCCGAAGGTGCGGAGAGTGACATTGCACACAATCTGAACCAGGGAGTTGGTTCCCTGGACGATGAATCCGGTTATGCCCAGGCTGCAGATATCCCTGATCAGTCTGAGATCCGGTTTCCAGAGGACCGCATCCAGACGGTATGCGGAAAGGCCCGAGAAAAAGAAATACAGAACCCATGTGAATGAGACACCCTGGGCGATTACGGTCGCAAGCGCAGCGCCGGAAACTCCCATATGAAAGACGTAAATGAAAAGCGGGTCAAGAATCAGGTTGACGAGGGCTCCGGCGACTACCGTAATCATGCCGTGGCGGGGGTACCCCTGTGCGTTGATAAAGGAATTGAGACCGGTCGATACCATGGAGAACGTTGTCCCGAGCAGATACAGTTTCAGATAGGCATCGGCGTACGGATAGGACGTCTCAGAAGCCCCGAACAGAAACAGAATCGGCCGGCGAAGCAGGTAGCAGAAAACAAAGATGATCAGCGAACCGACCCCCAGCATCATCGCCGCCTGATTCAGAATGCGGGAGGCCTGTTCCCGGTCTTTTTCACCGCGGGCAATCGCAAACAGCGGGGAGCCGCCGGAGGAGACAAGGTTTGTGAACGCCGCAATAATCGTTGTGAGCGGAAAGGCAAGACCGATACCGGTCAGCGCAGCCGAGCCGGTATTTCCCGGCATGTGGCCGATAAAGACCCGGTCTACGATGTTATACAGGAGATAAACGATCTGTGCCGTCATTAAAGGCAGGGCCTGTGTAAGGATGACTTTCCAGACTTTCCCATGTTCAAAATCGGTTTTCGCGGAGCGGGTATGTTTTATACTCATATACTGTACTATATTCCTGAATCCCGAATTTCGCACAGCGACTTTTGGGAACAGCAGACGCATGCGGAGGGAAACAATGAGCGAACGAATAAAAATGAACCGCCTGAACAACACCCGGGACCTTGGCGGAATGATAACAGCAGACGGCCGCAGGATCCGGCCCGGAAAGCTGATCCGCAGCGGACATCTGTACTATGCGGATGAAGCGGACTGTGCGCTGCTGGCGGATACGGTGAGTGTGATCGTGGACTTTCGTACGGCGCGGGAGACAGCGGAAAAACCGGATCCGGTTTTTCCGGGTGTGAAGTACCATGCGCTCCCTGTCCTTACGGAAAGCTCGGCCGGCATCACACGCGAAGAAGGGACCGACCGGAATTCCATGGTGTCGCTGATGCGGGAGCCGGAATCCGCAAAAGCACATATGTGCAGGATGTATCGGACGATCGGAAGCAGCCCGGAGTGCGCTGCCCGGTATGAAACATTTGTGCGGATCCTGCTGGAGAACCGGGAGAAGGCCGTTCTCTGGCACTGCACCGCCGGAAAGGATCGGGCAGGGTTTGCGTCGGTCATCATCGAAGAACTGCTTGGGGTATCCCGGGCGGATATCTATGAGGACTATCTGATGACAAATGTCTTTCTTCGGGAGGAAGTGGATGCGCTGATGGGGGAACTGAAACAGATGGCAGGTGCCGGCGAAGCGGTTTCGGAGGAATCCATGCGCATTCTGTTCAGCGCCGACCGGGAATATCTGGATGCGCTGTATGACGCAATTGAAGAGACCTGCGGCGGGATGGAAACCTATCTCAGAGATGTGCTTCATGTCTCGGATGCGGACCGCGCAATACTGAAAGAGCGGTATCTTCAGTGAACCGCGGGTGCAGAAACATATTGTTCAGCCGGACCATGCTATAATCATTTTTAAGGCAGAGGAGGTATTCTGTTATGACCTTATTCTTTGACATCTTTATCATTGCCATTCTTGTGATACTGATCCTGGTCGCGTGCCTCAGAATCGTACCGCAGGGCAGTGCGTATGTAATCGAGCGTTTCGGACGCTATTCTTCCACCTGGCAGCCGGGTATTCATTTCAAGCTGCCGATCGCAGACCGTGTTGCGCGCAAGGTCCTGCTGAAGGAGCAGGTCGCTGACTTTGCGCCGCAGCCGGTTATTACCAAAGACAATGTCACAATGATGATCGATTCCGTCGTATATTTTCTGATCTTTGATCCGAAACTGTACGCATACGGTGTTGAAAACCCGATCATGGCAATGGAAAACCTGACCGCCACAACACTGCGAAACATCATCGGTGATATGGAACTCGATGCGACACTGACCAGCCGCGAAGCGATCAACTCGCGCATGCTGGCAACGATCGATGCCGCAACCGACCCCTGGGGAATCAAGGTTACCCGAGTGGAACTCAAGAACATCCAGCCCCCTGCAGCGATCCGGGAATCCATGGAAAAGCAGATGAAGGCGGAACGCGAAAAGCGGGCTGCGATTCTGACTGCGGAAGGGCAGAAGCAGGCGATGATCCTTGAGGCGGAAGGCCGCAAGGAATCTGCGGTTCTGAATGCGGAAGCTGCCAAGCAGGCAACGATTCTCGCAGCCGAAGCAGAAAAAGAACGGGAAATCCGGGAAGCGGAAGGCCGCTCCGAAGCGATCCGTAAAGTACAGCAGGCAAATGCGGACGGTATCCGCATGATCCGGGAAGCCGGCGCAGATGAGGCAGTGCTCCGTATCAAGAGTCTGGAGGCATTTGCGGCAGCTGCCAACGGTCAGGCAACCAAGATCATTATTCCTTCTGAGATTCAGGGAATCGCCGGTCTTGCGGAGGGCATAAAGGAAGCCGTGAAATGATGGCGGATGGGTTTCTGTTCGTACTGCTGTTTCTCGGCATCTGGATCGCCGTATTTTCGTTTATCGCGGCTGTCGTGAAAGAAAGACGCGGCAGGAAAAAGATGGTCTCTTCTGACGGGCATGTGGTTTCTCCCCGGGACGATGAAACATGCGAAGGGAAAGACGGGCATATTCACCGGAGCCTTTCTCCGCAGGATACTGCCGACTTCGGGAAGCGTTATATTGTTCATAATGACCCGGAAACCGGATATGTGGTTCTGAACGGGGTGAAGCGCAAGATCTCTGACTGTAAGGATCTTTAATTTAATGGGACAGGAAATGATTCCTGTCCCGTTGTTTTTTTCGGGCAATTACGGTACATTTCTGTCATGACCGGACTCCGGTTCGATTCAGCGGGAGGCAGGATGAGCATTTTATTTTTTGACGTCGACAACACATTGCTGTCGCATAAAACATTTATGATTCCTGAGAGCACGGTTCAGGCCCTGCGCCTGGCGCGGAAGAACGGCCATCGCTCGTTTCTCGCAAGCGGGAGGGCCTATGATTCGCTGAAGGAGTATCTGGATCCGGAACTGTTTGACGGAGCCGTCAGCGGAAGCGGTGCCTGTGCGTTTCTCGGCAGCGAACCGGTTTTTACGCATGTCTTTGACCAAAACGATGTGCTCGAGGTGTACCGTATCGCCCAGGAAGCCCGCACCGGGCTTTCGGTTCAGACCGTGCGCGGCAGCCGGATGACGCAATACGGCATGGATCATTTCATCAAATATGCACATGCCGGCGCGGAGCGGGCCAAAACGATGAATTTTACGGAATTTGATCCTGCACGGGACGAGCTCTACTGCAAAATGGATCTCTTTTTCGGCCCGGGAGTCGATTACAGACAGATTGTTCCCCGGCTTCCGAAAACCATCGACCAGTGCCTTTCAGTCGGCCCCACCTGTGAAATGGATGAGTGTGAGCTTACGCCCCGCGGGGTAAACAAGGCAGCCGGAGCACTGGAACTGGCGCAGGCCCTGAAGTTTGATGTCGGTGACAGTTATGCCTTCGGAGATTCGGAAAATGATATCGAGATGATCCGGGCATGCGGAACCGGCATTGTGATGGGCAACGGAACGGAAGGCGCAAAAAAAGCGGCGGATTATGTGACCGCCGATATTGAAGAAGACGGCGTATTCCTCGCGATGAAACACTTCGGCCTCATCTGAATTGATTTTGGAAACCGCCTGTTTTGTAATACAATAGAGCAGGTTTCTCTTGGGGTGTAGCCAAGCGGTAAGGCAGGGGACTTTGACTCCCTCATGCGTGGGTTCGAATCCCGCCACCCCAGCTATCATGCACCGGACAGAACGTTGCGGCCGGCTTTGACGGCGCAGCACTGTGTCTGAAGATATCCCCGGAATCCCGGACGGTTCCGGGAATTCTTTTTTTTTACAGAATCGAAACCCGGCATCGCCGGATGCACATAAAAAACCGGAAGGAAGTTCCTTCCGGTTTACGGAGTCATTACAGAATCAGAACAGACCCTGTGCCAGCATCGCATCGGCGACTTTCAGGAAGCCTGCGATATTTGCGCCGGCTATGAGATTGTAGCCAAGGCCGTATTCTTCGGCAGCCTTTGCGCTGTTATCGTGGATGGACTTCATGATATCCTTGAGCTTCTGATCAACTTCTTCAGCGCTCCAGCCGTAACGCATGCTGTTCTGGGACATCTCAAGTGCGGATACCGCAACACCGCCGGCGTTGACTGCCTTTGCCGGGCCGACGATCACGCCGTTCTCCTGCAGGTAGGCAAGCGCTTCGTTGCTGGTAGGCATGTTGGAGAGTTCGAAATAGTATTTCGCACCGCTTGCGACGATCAGCTTCGCTTCTTCGATGTCGACTTCGTTCTGAGTTGCGCAGGGGATATAGACATCGCCCTTGACGCTCCAGGGCTTCTCGCCTTCATGGAATTCGAGACCGAACTTATCCGCATACATCTTTACATTCGCATTGCGGCTTGCGCGGATCTCAAGCAGGTAGTCAAGCTTCTCTTTAGTGTTGATGCCGTCCGGATCATAGACATATCCGTTGTGTCCGGAAATGGTGAGGACCTTGCCGCCGAGCTCTGTGATCTTGGTGGCTGCGCCCCAGGTTACGTTTCCGTAACCGGAGAGAACGAAGGTCTTTCCCTTGATGGTGTCATTTTCATGCGCAAATACCTGCTGCGCATAATAGATTCCGCCGAAACCGGTCGCTTCCGGACGGATCAGGCTTCCGCCGTAGGTGAGGCCTTTTCCGGTAAGAACACCGTTGTCATAGGAATCACGGATTCTGCGGTACTGTCCGAACAGGAAGCCGATTTCACGTCCGCCGACACCGATGTCACCGGCAGGTACGTCGGTGTTGGGACCGATGTGGCGCTGGAGCTCGGTCATGAATGCCTGGCAGAAGCGCATGACTTCCGCATCGCTCTTTCCGTGAGGATCGAAGTCCGAGCCGCCCTTGCCGCCGCCGATCGGCAGTGTGGTAAGGCTGTTCTTGAAAATCTGTTCAAAGCCGAGGAACTTCAGTGTGCCGAGTGTCACGTTCTTGTGGAAGCGGAGACCTCCCTTGTACGGGCCGATGGCGCCGTTGAACTGGACACGGTAACCACGGTTGACCTGAGTCTTTCCGTTGTCGTCTACCCAGGTTACGCGGAATTCGATTACCCGCTCCGGCTCGACCATACGTTCGAGGAGGGCAGCTTCTTCGTACTCCGGATGCTGTTCGATTACCGGCTTGAGAGAAGTGAGTACTTCCTCAACTGTCTGAAGAAACTCCGGTTCTGATGCGTTTTTCGACTTTGTTGCTGCGATGACACGATCTACATAATCACTCATACAATTCCCTTTCCCTTTTTTTCTACGGTGAAAATTATAACTCAACTTATGAAATTATCTACAATATTTTTCATGAAAATATTTACATTTTTATTGTTTATCCCGATGTTTCATTAAACCTGCATATTTTGCGCAGGAACCGCACAAAAAAACGGAGAGACATTGGCCTCTCCGCAGGGATTCCGGTATGCGTTTTTCAGATGATTTCCATTCCGATTGCACGCTGAACCTTTGCGAGTTTGGGCTGTGCCAGGGCACGGGCTTTTTCTGCGCCTTCGTTCAGAACCGTTTCAATCATATCGGAGGCGATGATTTCCTGATAACGTGCCTGAATCACTTCCAGCTCGGCGCAGACCGCATCTGCGACGGCGCGTTTGAGATCGCCGTAACCTTTGCCCGCAAACTCTGCTTCGATCTCTGCCATCGGCCGGTTGTCCGACAGGGATGACAGTATCTGCATGAGATTCGCAACACCGGGCTGGTTCTCCGGATCAAATTTGATCTGGTTGAGCGAGTCGGTCTTTGCGCTCATGATTTTCTTGCGTGCGGTCTTGAGATCGTCCAGCAGATAGATGCAGCCCTTGTTGGTCTCATCGGACTTGGACATCTTTTTGGAAGGATCGCTGAGCGACATGATGCGGGCACCGACCTTCGGGATCAGCGGTTCGGGAACCTTGAACAGATCGCCGTAGCGGTTATTCATACGGATCGCCACATCGCGGGTCAGCTCCACATGCTGTTTCTGATCTTCGCCGACCGGCACATAATCCGGATCATAGATCAGGATATCTGCCGCCATCAGGGCAGGGTAGGTATAGAGACCGCCGGACAGGTTTTTCTCGCCGTGGGCCTGCTTGTCTTTGAACTGGGTCATCCGGTTGAGTTCACCCATGTAGGTATGGCAGCACATGATGTAGCCGAGCTGCGCATGTTCCTTGACATCCGTCTGCAGGAAGATCGTTGCCTTCTTCGGATCAAGGCCGCAGGCAAGATACAGCGCGACGCAGTCCCGCAGATTGGTCTGCAGTTCGTCCGGATCCTGCGGTACGGTGATGCAGTGAAGATTGGCGATGAAGGCAATCATCTCGTATTCATCCTGGTAGGCGACAAATTTACTGAGGGCGCCGAGATAGTTTCCAAGATGCAGCTGGCCTGTCGGCTTGATTCCGCTTAACATTCGTTTCATATGATTCTTAAATCCTTTCTGTACAGAAAACAAAAGCGTCCCGAAACGGGACGCAGGACTTGCGCGGTACCACCCGGATTACTCAGAGTTTCTGAGTCACCTCTCTGGGATAACGGTTTTCGCCGCTTCCGAATACGGAAGATACTCCCGGACTCCACCATACGCATACACTGCCGGCGGCTTTCACCTTACCCGCCTCTCTTTCTGGCACTGCGTCATAACGTATGTCCGCATCCGATCAACGTAAGCCCATTCTAGCACAAATCCGGAAGATCAGCGCTCTTCCAGCGGAATATAATCCTGATCGCTGCCGACGTATTTGTAGGCGGGACGGATGATCCGGTTGGCAAACTCGAGCTCTTCCATGCGGTGGGCACACCAGCCCGGGCAGCGGGCGATTGCGAACATCGGTGTAAACAGCTCTTCCGCAATTCCCAGCATCCGGTAAACAAGACCGGAGAACAGGTCAACATTGGCGCATACCTGTTTGGTATCTCCCTTGACATGGGAGAACGCGATCGGAGCGAGCTTTTCGATACTGACAAGCATGTTCCATTCCCTGTCAAACCCTTTTTCATACGCAAGCGCACGGGAATGTTTTTTCAGCAGCTGGGCACGGGGATCACTGATCGTATAGACCGCGTGACCGATGCCGTAGATCAGACCGCTTCCGTCTCCTGCTTCTTTGCGCAGGATCTTCTCCAGCAGGGCAAGAATCTCGTCTTCGTCTTCCGGATTCTTAACGGTATTGAGAATGAAGTCAAGCTGATTCATGACCTTGAGGTTGGCGCCGCCGTGCTTGGGCCCTTTGAGGCAGCAGATCGCAGACGCGATCGCACTGTACGTGTCGGTGCCCGCCGAGGAGAGAACCCGGTCCGCAAAGGTCGAGCAGTTTCCTCCGCCGTGGTCCGCATGAACGACCATACAGAGATCGAGCAGCTTGGCTTCTTCATGCGTATACTGCTGATCCGGACGATAGATGGAAAGAACGTGCTCCGCGGTGCTGAGTCCCTTGATCGGGTAATGAAAGTACAGCGAACCGTGATCATAGACATGGATCTTGGCGATGTAGGAATAGATCATCATGGTCGGCAGTTCCGCAATGAGGTTGATGGACTGACGGATGGTGCTCTCGAGTGAGGTATCTTCCGCATTGTCGTCATAACTGTACATTGAAAGCACGGAACGGGCGATCTTGTTCATGATGTTCGGGCTCGGTGCGTTCATGATCATGGTCTGCGGAAAGCCTGCCGGGAGTTCCCGGTGGCTGTCAATAATGGTCAGAAAGTGATCCAGATTCTTTTTCGTCGGCAGATCACCGAACATCAAAAGCCAGGCAACTTCCTCAAACATGAAGCGGTCCTGCTCATTGGCTTCTTTTACAATGCGCTCGAGATCAATTCCGCGGTAGATCAGTTTGCCGTCGATCGGCCGGATCGTTCCGTCCGGATTGCGGTCATATCCGATAACATCGCAGATATTGGTAAGACCTGCAAGCACACCTGTGCCGTCCGGGTTTCGAAGGCCCCGTTTGACGCCGAGGCGTTCCGAGGTCTCAACATCGATCGTGTTATTGCGATGAAAGGTCTCACAAAGATAATTCAGATCATCCGGCGCAAACTGCGTCACTTCCGGAAAAAAATCACCCATAATCCAACGCCTCCTTATGTCGTCACTGAGAAATCTTATAATAAAAAAACGAAATTGAAAAGGTTTCAGATTTTGTGAAACCATTTTCATAATAAATTCTGCGGCGGAAACCCACTTACTTTAGTAGGTGGGAGGAGCCGCTTCTCCTCCTTGTTCAGCTATATACTTTTCAATGGTTGCGGATGAGACTTCACCAATACTACAGGCAAAGTATCCGTCCGACCAAAAGATATACTTCTTCCAGTATTGTTTAGATAGTGCATCCTTATAGCGTATCCAAAGCCAATATGTCGTTCTTTGCTTAATGATGCTGATGACATCACAGACGCGCTCTGTGGCATTGTATTCCAACAATATGTGGATATGGTCCTTGTCTGTCTCCATAGCGATGATGTTCCAATTGTTTTGCTCTGCGAGATAACTTATAGCACGCTTTGCAAAGTCGTCGATGCCGTTTTGCAACAAAACTTTTCTGTACTTTGTGACAAGAACGATATGTGCTTTGAGATTATATTTGCGTCTGTTTTTGCGATTGTAACGGTTTTGGATAAACTTAGTTCCTCCTGTTGTATATTCACTAAATCTATGCTATACTTATCAATAGTGAAACACAATGAAGGGAGGTGTTACTGATGCAAATCACTACTACTGCAAAGATTCAGGTCCAGGTTGAACCCGAACAGCGTGAGCTGTTGGATGTTACTATGGATACTTATCGCAGTGCTTGTAATTTTGTGGCGAATTACATCTTCCAGACGCATGACTTGAAACAGCTCTCTCTTAACAAGGCATTGTATTATGACCTCCGTGAACGCTATGGTCTGAAATCTCAGATGGCCCAGTCTGTTTTTAAGACTGTTATTGCGAGATACAAAACCATCCTTGAAAACCAGCATGAGTGGATCAAACCCGATTTTTCAAAGCCACAGTATGACCTCGTGTGGAATAGGGACTATTCTCTTACACAGGATCTGTTTTCCGTGAACACCCTGGCTGGTCGCGTGAAGCTGCCGTACTATACTGGCGGTATGGAGAAATACTTTGACCATGATATCTATTCATTTGGCACGGCCAAACTCGTGAAAAAGCATGGCAAGTATTTTTTGCATATCCCTGTTACCAGAGATATTCCTGAAGCACTGGACTCGGAAGTTTGCAATATTGTTGGTGTAGACAGAGGGATTAACTTTGTTGTCGCTACATACGACAGCAAGCATAAGTCTGGTTTTGTTAGTGGCAAAGCCATCAAACAAAAGCGCGCGAAGTACAAACAGCTCCGCAAAGAACTTCAGCAAAAACAAACCTCTTCCGCAAGACGAAGACTTAAAGCTATCGGGCGACGAGAAAACCGTTGGATGAATGATGTCAATCATTGCGTGTCGAAGGCACTCGTTGAATCTAACCCGAAGCATACACTCTTTGTTTTAGAAGACCTGTCTGGAGTTCGTTCCGCCACTGAAAAGGTGCGCCGCAAAGACCGCTATGTTTCTGTATCGTGGTCGTTCTATGACCTCGAACAAAAACTGAAGTACAAGGCGGCTCTTAATGAGAGTTCTGTAATAAGCGTAGACCCTCGTTACACAAGCCAGACCTGTCCTGTCTGTGGTCACACGGAGAAGGCTAACCGCGACAAGAAAAAACACATTTTCTGTTGCAAAGCCTGCGGTTATACGTCAAACGATGACCGCATTGGAGCTATGAATCTGTATCGCATGGGAATCAACTATCTTGCGAAGGATAGCCAAGTACCGGATACAGTGGCACCTCAGCAAGCCTGAGATGTCAGGGGCGTTGTCAATCGTCCCGCGATGTAACCCCACTGTCTGAGTAATTGGACAAGCGAAAGGTAGGAGTCGTAAGACATTTGCACTACCGGGGAGTTACAAGCCCACTTGCCTTGGCAGGTGGGTAGTTGACTGTATAATATTGTATCTATAAGAAATCAATTTCCAAAGAATCAAAGGCGGGGTGAACCCTCCGATCTTCTGGAAAATGAAAGGGTGGAAGACAGATATGGAACTGAAAAACAGCGGTGTATTTTATGTAAACGGAAAACCGTGCGAGGCATCAGAAGGGGTCTCAAAAGAAGAAGGAAGAAAGCGGACCATGGCATACCGCATTCTGGATGCGCATGACAATCACAGCGATCCGGATGTTCTTCATATCACCTATGACTCTCTGACGAGCCATGATATTACGTATGTCGGCATTATTCAGACTGCCCGCGCATCGGGCATGGAAAAATTCCCGATGCCGTATGTTCTGACCAACTGTCATAACACACTGTGTGCCGTCGGCGGAACGATCAACGAAGACGACCACCAGTTTGCGCTCTCTGCAGCGCATAAATACGGCGGAATCTATGTTCCTCCGTGCATGGCGGTCATTCACAGCTATAACCGGGAATGCATGACCGGGGTCGGCCGAATGATTCTCGGCAGCGACTCACATACCCGTTACGGAGCGCTTGGAACCATGGGAATCGGCGAAGGCGGCGGCGAACTTGCCAAGCAGCTGGTCGGACGCACCTATGACATGGAACGGCCGAAGGTGGTACTCATCTATCTGACCGGGAAACTGCGTCCGGGTGTCGGCCCCCAGGATGTCGCGCTTTCCCTGGTTGCGGCGACCTATGAGAACGGATTTGTAAAAAACAAGGTAATGGAGTTTGCCGGTCCGGGTGTGCATACCCTCAGCCAGGATGAACGCAACGGCATCGATGTCATGACCACGGAAACAACCTGCTGGTCTTCCATCTGGGAAACGGACGAAGTGACAGAGAAGTATTTTGCGGCTCATAAACGGCCGGAAGCCTATCGCAGACTGGAGCCGGAAGAGGGCGCCTATTATGATTCCTGCATCGAGCTGGATCTTTCCGCTGTTGAGTGCATGATCGCACTGCCGATGCATCCAAGCTATGCACTGCCGATCAAAGAACTGAAACAGGATCCGATCCGATATCTGAAAGAAGCCCAGGACCGCTCCAATCATCAGCTTAACGGCAAGGTTGCGATGGATCTTGTTTCCAAAGTGGATGCGGACGGAAACATCCATGTGGATCAGGGAGTGATCGCAGGCTGCTCCGGCGGTATCTATGAAAACATCATGACGGCAGCGGCTGTGCTGAAGGATCAGGACTGCGGAAACGCCGAGTTCCGTCTCAGTATCTATCCGGACAGTATGCCTGTGTACAAGGAACTGGTGCGCACCGGCGCAGCAGCGGATCTTGTGACAAGCGGTGCGATTATCCGCGAAGCGTTCTGCGGCCCGTGCTTCGGTGCCGGTGATACGCCGGCCAACGGGGAATTCTCGATCCGGCACAGCACCCGCAACTTTCCGAACCGGGAAGGTTCCAAACCCGGAGAAGGGCAGATTGCCGGAGTGGCGCTGATGGATGCGCGTTCGATTGCGGCGACCGCATTGAACAAGGGAGTCCTGACAGCGGGGGATGAAGTGATCAGGGAATACCCGGACATCCCGGAAGCTGTATTTGACGACAGTATCTATGCCCGCCGGGTATACAACGGATGGGGAAAGGCAGACCCGGATTATGAACTCCGGTTTGGCCCGAATATCAAAGACTGGCCGGAACAGCCGGTTCTGAGCGAGGATCTGCTCGTAAAGAATATTTCCTACATCACCGACCCGGTAACCACAACCGATGAACTGATTCCGAGCGGAGAAACCTCCAGTTTCCGTTCCAATCCGCTGCGGCTTGCGGAATTCACACTCTCCCGGAAAGACCCGGATTATGTGCCGAATGCCAAGGCGGTAAAGAAGATCGATGAAAACCGCAGGGCGGGGATCCTCGATGAAGAACTGAAGACCGTGCTTGCGGCTCTGAAGAACGCGGGCATGGAACCGGATATTTCTTCCGTGAATGTCGGATCTTCGATCTATGCGCATAAACCCGGCGACGGAAGTGCGCGCGAACAGGCCGCATCCTGTCAGAGAGTGCTTGGCGGAAGCGCCAACTTCGCACGGGAGTATGCGACAAAGCGGTACCGTTCCAATCTCATCAACTGGGGCATTCTGCCGTTTGTGACCTCCAGTTCCGAGCTTCTGGAACTGAATGACTGGGTTTATCTCCCGAAAATCCGTGAGGCGCTTCTGAACGGCAGTGCGGTAACGGCATATATTGTGAAACCGGACGGCCGTGTGCTTCCGTTTGAAACAGAACTGGGTGCGCTGGAGCCTGCAGAGCGGGAAATCCTTGCGAGCGGATGTCTGATCAACTACTACAAAAACTGAATGCATGGCGGTCTGAGCCGGCAACTATGATCATCAGTCAGAAAAAGCGAAGCGGAGGCTTCGCTTTTTTGGACAGGGATGGATGAGGCAGCGGTTTAGCTCTGAATGCGGAGCGTGTGATCTTCCGCAGAGATGACGCTGGAATAGAACTCCGTCATCGCATCGATCAGATATTGGGTGTCTGCGGTCCCGGCAGTTTCAAAGCATGAATGCATGGCGAGCTGCGGGAGGCCGATATCGACGGTATTAATACTGAGATGGCTGTTGAGCAGATGGCCGAGGGTGGATCCGCCCCGGATATTGGAGTGATTCGCAAATTCCTGAACGGGAACACCGGCCCGCTGACAGATTGTTTTGAAGACGGCGGAGCTCACCGCATCGGTGCTGTAGAGCTGGGCGCCGGAATGCTTGATGACGATTCCTCCGTTCAGCCGCGGCCGCAGGGAAGGATCTGCTTTTTCGGGGAAGGCAGGGTGCACTGCATGTGCGTTGTCGGCGCTCACAATAAAGGAGTCCGCCAATACCGGATAGATATCCGAGATCCCGAGACTGTGCAGAATACGGTCCAGGATATCCTGGAGAAATGTTCCGGCTGCGCCCTGTTTTGTCATCGATCCCACTTCTTCGTTGTCAAACAGCGCAAATACCGGAACGGCAGAGGATTCCCGCGCACGCAGGAAACCCTGCAGATCCGCAAACCCGCACTGCAGGTCATCCAGGCGGGGAGAGCAGAGAAATTCGTTCTCCGCCCCAAAGATAAATCCGGAACCCCGCTGTACGGCAAAGAGTTCATAACTCAGAATATCTTCTTCCGTTACGCTGATCGTTTCTGCGATCACGGAACGAAAGGACTTTCCGGAAGATTCCGAACGGAACAGGGGGAGAAGTTCCTTTTGAAAGTCGTATGCATGTCCTTCATTGACACTGCGGTCCATATGAATGGCAAGGGACGGAATCACAAAGAGATCGCGGTCAACATAAACGAGCCGCTGTTCCACTCCGCTGCGGGTTTTTACACAGACGCGTCCGGCACACGTAAGCGGCCGGTCAAACCACGGTGCCGCCAGCATTCCGCCGTACCGTTCGGTATTGATCCGGATCAGCGATTCGGATTTCACTTCCGGGTCGGGTTTGATCTTAAGCATCGGACTGTCGCTGTGACTGGCTCCGATCATAAAGCTGCGAACCGGGTTTTTCGGAATCCGGAACGCGATGAGGGAAGAGAGATTGCGTACGACATAGTACTTCCCGCCGGCCTGCAGATCCCACGTGCGGTTTTCCTCAAGCGGGGAATACCCGCTGTCCCGCAGAATGCCTTCCGTGGTGTTCGCCGCATGAAACGCGGTGGGGGATGATTGAATAAACTGAAGCAGCTCGTGGTTGATATTCATAGAATTCTCCTGTTAAAAATTGGTGAACCAGGCAAAAACCTGCTTTATTTCGGTTCAGAAAGAGTATAATACAAATTTAGTATGGAAAACGAAAGCAGAACGGACATCGAAACGGAACATCGTTACGGAAGACGGCTGGCAGGGGTAATTTTCGCAGTCGCTTCCGTTATTTATGAGGAAATCGTTCTGAATCTCTCTACGATCCACACGCTTTCCCGTCTCTGTATTCCGCAGATTCTTCTGTTTTCTGCGGCATACGGCATTCTGATCTTCTGGGCGGGATCGCTGTTCCGCTCGCCGAAGACAAACCGTATTGTCCGAGGTCTGCTGTATGTGATCCTCTGCGATCTTTACGGGGTGTATTACTTTGTATACCGGACGTTCAAGGTCTTCTATGATGTGAACACGGTCTTCTCCGGCGGGGCCGGAGCGGCAGAGGGGTTTACGGAACAGATCATCAAAATGACGACCAGCCCTTCGGGGATCTCGCATATCATTCTCTTTCTGATGCCGTTTCTGCTGTATGTGCTGTTTATGCGGCGGATTGACAGCGGAGAGGCAAGAACGGTAAGAGAACGGTTTGCGCTCTACGCCGCAACCCTGCTGTTTGCGGTCTGCGGAATCCGGTATGTGCACGGCGATACCTTATTTGAGCGGGTTTATGCCGATGAGTATTCGTTCCAGACCGCGGTTGCGGATTTCGGCCTGATGACCGGCCTGCGTCTCGATGTGGAGCACAATCTCCGGAATCGGAATGATGCGGCCGTATTCAACGAAGATCCGGTTCTTGAAGAAGCCGCCGATCCGGAAACGGAGCCGATCGTATCTGCCGTGGAAAAAACTGCGGTATACGGCCTCAGCAGGATGGATATCAACTTCGACCGGCTGATTGACGAAGGCGATGCCGTTACCCGCCAGCTGGATGAGTATGTGCGGGCGCAGAAACCGTCAAAGCAGAATGCATATACCGGAATGTTTGAAGGAAAGAATCTGATCTTCGGCGGAAGCGTTCTCTGCCGAGGTCATTGATCCGGTGCGGACGCCGACCCTGTACCGCCTTGCGACAAAAGGCATCAACTTCACGGATTATTACCAGCCTGCCTCTGCGGGAACGACCGGCGGGGAATATGAAAATGTCTTCGGGCTTCTTCCCAGTGAAGGGGGATCCTCCTTCAAGATCACATCACGGTTCCATAATGTGATGACCATGTCCTATCAGCTGAATGAGCTCGGATATAACGGCTGGGCATTCCATAATAACGACTACACGTTCTATGACCGAAATGTCACTCATAACAACCTCGGGTATTCCAACGGCTATACGGGATACGGAAACGGTCTGGAAGACCGCATCACAAACCAGTGGCCGGAAAGTGACGCGGAAATGATCGAGGCGACACTGGATGAGTACATTGATGCGGAGCCGTTCAATGTTTATTACATGAGTGTGAGCGGGCATAATCCGTATGAGGGCGGAAACGCCATGGCGGTGAAACACCGGGATCAGGTTAAGGATCTCGACGGATACAGCGAATCGGTAAAGAATTATCTTGCGGCGAATCTCGAACTCGAAGACGCAATGACCTATCTTGTGGACCGGCTCGAAGAGAAGGGCATCGCGGATGACACGGTGATCGTGATCGCAGCAGACCATTTCCCGTACGGCCTGGATTACGGTGCTTCCCTCAATGAAAGCAACAACCTCGCCAACCTGTACGGCTATCTGCCTGCCAATTATCTGGAGCGGGACCACAACCGCCTGATTCTCTGGAGCGGATGTCTGGAAAATGAGGAGCCGATCATTGTGGATTCCCCGACTTCAAGCCTGGATATCCTGCCGACACTGCTGAATCTCTTCGGCATCGAATGGGACAGCCGGCTTCTTCCGGGGCGGGATGTATTCTCTGACCGGATGCCATTGGTATTCAATCTGAACTATGACTGGAAAACGGACAAGGGAACCTATATTGCGGGCACCGGCGTATTCACCCCGAATGAAGGAGTGGAAGTCAGTGACACGTATGTGGACAGTATCCGGCAGATTGTAAAGAACCG
>CAJOLG010000017.1 GCA_905235315.1 uncultured Solobacterium sp.
GGTGCTTCCGGTGCAGGTGACGTGGCGGAAGCGCATCCGGCAAGCAGGAGTGCCGCGGCGCAAAGAAGGCACACAATTCGATTTTTAATCCATGTCTGTTTCATTTCTGTTCCTCTCTCTCTTCCGGCGGCAGATCCTCTTCCCGCATCGCACAGGACGGAAGTTCGGGTCTCCTTAATCCGGAAGGTACCGGGTTTTTCCGGTTCAATGCCTGTACGGCTCTGTTTCGAAGGCTGCTGTCCCAGGAATATCCTGTCAGCTTCCAGTTGTTGGGTTTAACCGGCTCCAGCACACCGTGCCGCACGTTCATGATATACTCTTTCAACATCTCGCGAATACAGCCAAGCTCACTGTGAATTCCACTTTCCTCAAGAATCGGAAGCTCTTCTCCTTCGTGAAAGATGGTTCCGTATGTCAGCAGGCAGGCACCGGCGCAGTATTCGCTGACGGCAAGGTGCAGCACATCCGTATCGTTCACCGGTCTTCCGTCGGGATAGGTGAGATGCTCGATCCGCGAGCCGGGTTCGGCGGAAATATTGATTTCGTAATTCACACCCGCAAACATCATGTACAGGTAATACTGGAATGCCGGGTTGAAGCTGATCGTAAGATCTCCCGGTTGGAATTTGTTAAAAAACTCTGCACTGTATTCCATAAACCGCTTCATCTGCGCTCCGGTCAGCGAAACGCGGCAAAGCGTATTGGTGAACGCGTAGATTCTGGTCAGATCGCATTCCCGGATGATTCCTTCCGGGAGCTTCGCAGTCAGATGCCCCAGCGCCGCCGCAGAGATCTCCGTTCCGCCGTAATACATCTGCACGCGGTTGATCAGATCGATGAGCGGTGTCGGCTCCAGCAGGGCCTGCGCAACACCGTTGATCTCGTCCGGCGGTGTAAGCGGTCCGCCCACCAGTGTCCCGACCTGGCTTTCCGCGTTGTCCTTCGCCCGTATATGATACGGCTCGAAAAGCTGCACCAGTTCCGGGTCCGGTTCAAATTTACATACATCAATCAGTTCGGGCTTCCGGCCGGTAAGCCTCCATCTTCCGTCTTCCTGTTCAAACGAAAGATCGATGCAGGACATCGTCCTTCCGTCGGAAGAATTCTGAATGACAAGCACATTATTGATATAGAGTTCCGGTATCGCGCGGTGTTCATGCGCGGAAACCATGATATCAAATTCCGGGCATGCATTACAGATATCCGTCACGCCGGTATTCTCGGTATTGCATTCATTTTCCAGGCCTTCATGAAAAACGCCGATCAGAACATCATACCTGCCGCGGATTTCTTCCAGGATCTTCCGGGTTTCCGCCAGCGCATCCGTCGCGGTGCACCCATCCATGTTTTTCTTTTCCCAGCGGTTGATGTTCGGAGAGGTCATTCCGATCACGGCTGCGCGGATCCCGTTGATTTCCCGGATGGTGTATCCCTTCGCCAACGGGGTTCCGTCCGGAAAAAAAACATTTCCGGTCAGGCATTCCGCATGGAGATCCGCGATCGTTTTCTTCAGGATTTCCATGCCGAACGTGTATTCGTGGTTTCCGGTCACCCAGAGGTCATAGTTCATCCGGTTATAGGCCTGCACCATCGGATGGACCGGATCATCCAGAAACAGCTCCGAGGAGTTTCCCTCAATCAGATCTCCCGCTTCGACAAGCAGGGTATTCTCTGTCCGGTACTGCCGGATCGCGGTGCTCAGCTGCGCTGCGCTGCCAGGGCTTTCCATATTGAGGGAATACATCCACGGCAGAAACTTTCCGTGAACATCACTGGTCGCAAGAAGCCGGATCGTTTTCGTTTCCTTCATCTTACGCGTTCTCCGCTGTATCCCCATTGCCCGGCCCGAAATATGTCAGGGAAAGCAGTGTAATGTCATCAAACTGGTATGCGCCTTCCGAATACGCACGGAGCCGGTCCCGGATTTCCTTCACCATTCCCTTTGCGTCCTCGTGCCTGGATGCCTCCCGTACCGTCTCAAGCAGACGGTCAAGGCCGAAGTCCTTCATGTTCGTATCCACCGCGTCGGTTGCGCCGTCGCTGTAGATCATCATCCGGTCTCCCGGCTGAAGCTGCACTTCATAATTCTGATAGACAGCGGTATCCATCACACCGACCACCAGACCGTGGGGATCATGCATCACCTCAAACGGTTTGTCGCCGAGTTTGAACATCGGATATTCATGCCCGCCGTTGGCGGCCCGCAGAAGACCGGTCTTCAGGTTCAGGATTCCGACCCACAGGGTAACGAACATCTCTGCCGGGTTGGAGTCACAGAGCGATTTGTTTACAGCTTCGAGTATTTCTGCCGGATCGGCATTCCGGATCGCATGAGCTTTCACCATCGTCTTGGAGGTCATCATGAACAGCGCCGCCGGGATTCCCTTGTCGGATACATCGCCGATCACAACACAGATATTGTCATCATCCAGCTGGAAGAAGTCATAGAAGTCACCGCCGACTTCGCGGGCCGGATCCATCAGCGCATACAGCTCATAGGAATCGGTCTTCGGGAACTTGTTCGGAAGCACTCCATGCTGGATTTCATTGGCAATCGTAAGTTCCGCTTTCAGACGGCCGCGCTCCTCGGAAATCTTCTGGAGTTCACCCTGTGTCGTCGAAACATTTTCTTCAAGCGCATACAGGGAGCTGCTGAGGTCCTCCAGCTCATCATTGGAGCGGATACCCGGATCCTGGGGCTCCGCCGAATTGGTAGCGGAGTTCCGGGTCGTAAAATCCACCGCATGATCTTTAATGCGGATAATCGGATTCGTCAGCTGCCGGCGCATGACCGCGACACCGAGCACGCCGAAGACAACCGTCAGGGCGATCATGAAGAGAAGCGTGTGCAGGAAATACGTGAGCTCGTCTTTCAGAAACAGAAGAAGATCGCTCTCGCTCGCCAGCAGGAAGCGGTTGTTTCCGTCGAATTCCCCGATCGGGGAAAGCGAAACATTGTTTACGTAAAATGTCCGGTCGGAATTGTATGCGCCGGGTTCCACGAATTCACTGTACGTAAGATTCACGGAGCCTTCCATGGTTTGAAGCTGTTCCGGTGTCAGGGTATACGGCAGGGTTTCCCCTTCAAACAGGCCGTAGTCATGCGGTCCTGCCAGGAAGGTGCAGGACTCCGCATCACAGTCAGCGATATAGTTACTGTCGATTTCGAAGATATTCTGGACGCGGGTCAGAATTCTGGTTGAGCGGTTGACAAACTCCAGCACCTCCGTGTTCTGGAAAAAGGCATCGATCGGTTCCCGGCTTCCGCTGCTCTTTGCGGCGGCCAGCGCCTCCGCAAATTCCGGTGTCTCTTCAAGGTCTGACAGTTTACTGATGATATCCGCCTCAAAGTAGGAGGAGGTAGCCTCTGCGATCTGTTTGTTTTTTTCTTCAAACTCCTGCCGCGCTTTATCAAAATAGTGCGACGAGGCAATCACCAGTTCAAAAATCGCCGAAAAAAACACAAGCAGTGCGATCAGCACATACATTCGTCTGTTAATACTTTTCCGTTTCTTCTTTTTTTCCACGTTTTTATTATATAAAACCACGGCGCATTCGGCGAATAAAATACAGCCAAAACCGTCATGGGTTCAAACCAAAAAGAAAATGCAGCAGCGCTGCATATTGCCTTCCGGGTTTTGAAATCCGGTTCAGTTTCCGCCTTTGCGGAGAAGTTCTTCCTTGTTCAGAAGCTGTGTGAGCTCCGTGCTCTTCAGCTTTTCCTCGTATTCCTTTTCCGCCGCTTCCAGCCGTTTCAGAAGCTCGTCCAGTTCTTCGTTTTTCTTCTTTGCCATCGCCTGATCCTCCGAACCGCTGTTATTGTATCACCCGTGTCCGGAAAAACAGGTCTTGAAATATTTTAAATCTGTGATTCCGCATAATTATGCGGTTTTTCGTGCATTATTTCCCGGGTTTCCGGCAAAAACCGCACGGAATTCCGTGCGGTTTCTCCCCTTTTGTTTGGAAATCCAACTTTTTTATCCCCGGTTCTCCGGATCGAAGGAAATCAGCTGACGCACCACGTACGATGCCATCAGGATTCCTGCGGCCGGCGGCACAAACGCCGTCGATCCCGGAATGCCGCGGCGTTTTGACTCCCCTTCCTCCGGCAGTTCAAACACCGGTGAAAGCGGCGGCTCCAAAGAACAGCATACCGTCAGTCTGCGGATTCCCCGTTTGCGCAGTTCCCGGCGCATCACTTTTGCGAGTGGATCTCCGCTGGTTTCATAGATATCCATGATCTGCAGCTTTGAGGGATCCACCCGGTTTCCGCATCCCATGGCAGAGATGACCGGTACGCCGCATTCCGCAGCCCGCTCGATAATATCCAGCTTTGCGGTAACCGTATCGATCGCATCGACAATATAGTCGTACGCGCGGAAATCAATCATATCTCTCGTCTCCGGCAGATAGAATATCGGCCAGGTGTTGATCCGGATATCCGAAGAGATATCCGCCAGCCGTTCCCTTGCGGCATCCACCTTCTTCCTTCCGACCGCGCTGCGCACCGCGAATACCTGGCGGTTGAGATTGGAAACGCACACCTCATCATGATCGATGAGATCAAGCGTTCCGATGCCGGACCGGGCCAGCGCTTCCGCGCAGTTTCCGCCGACACCGCCGATCCCAAAGACCGCGACCCGGCAGCCGCGGAGTGTCTCCACAGCGTTTTCTCCGATTACCCGTGCGGTACGGACAAAGGTCTCATCCATCATTCAGCCTCCTGAAGAAAACCGTGATCATACAGATAACGGCCTACACCGTCTTCTTCGCATATATACTCCGTGACTGCGTCAGCGGCGTTTCGGGAATGTGCGGATCCATCTTTCAGGCACACGCCCCAGCCTGCTGTCTCCAGCATCTCCGCATCATTGTCATTGTCGCCGAAGGCAATGATCTCAGACAGCGGAATTCCGGAACGCTCCGAATACCGCCGGAGCCCTTCTCCCTTGTCGACATGCGGATCCATAAACTCCAGGCATCCCGGGGCAGTCCGCATTCCGCGGTATCGGTCACAGTTCAGGGTCTTTGCGTAGGCGAGCACTTCTTCTTCGCGCTCGGGGTCATAGCGAAACAGAATATTGTTGTTCGGCCGGATACAGAGCCGTTCCTCATCGCCGTTGGTAAAGATCACTTCGGTGTTGTTGCGCTTCATGGATTCTTCCTGGAAAATATCCCGGCGCATCGCAACCATATGCTCGTCCTCATAGATGAGCGCGTTGAGATCCAGCGGCCGCATCTTCCGCAGGATCTCCCGCATGGTATCCTCCGAAAGCAGATGATAATTCTCCGGGGTTTCCATGCCGGTCATCCAGAGCTGACCGCCGTTCATGCCAATGATCATGTCAAACTGAAACGGCAGCTGCCAGAATCCGGCCATGGTAAAGACACGCTGGTTGATCGCCCGCCCGGTTGCGAGGCCCAGCAGCACCCCCTGCCGGTGCATCTGTTCCAGCGCCTGTTTTGTTTTCGGATACAGCCTTCCGCCTTTCAGGCAGAGCGTTCCGTCAATGTCGGCCACTGCCGCTTTCCATCTTCCTGTCATACCATTCCCCGTGTGTTCAGCTGTGATCGTTCAGACTGCAGACATCTTCATTGCATTCGCATTCGATAAGATCGGCGGTATCTGCCTGCAGGATGAGTTCCGAATCCGTCCGTCCGGTCTGTTTGAAACACCGGTTTTGGAAAAACGGAAGATCCGGATGATCCGCCGGCAGTACGATGCGCAGTGTGAGGATTCCGTGGGTGTGCGCTTCTTCCGCAATCTGTTTCAGTACGGCAGCGCCATAGCCTTCCCGCCGCATATCTCCATCGATCATCAGCCAAAGATCCGCCGCGCCCTCGCCGGTTTTCCGGTACGCAGTGTCTCCGACAAAATAACCGCAGCCGGAACAGTAGATCAGCCGGTAACAGTATTCCGAGGCATCCGTGTCAGTCCAGTGGTCCTGCCAGCCTGCAGGATCCATTTCGCTGAGGATCCGGATCCCGTTGACCGATGCCTTCTTTCCAAGCATCTGTTTATGAAATTCCCGTTCTTCGCCTTCCGGTATGAATAAATCGGGCATATTCTCATCCCCCTGTTTTGTGAACATCATACCATCGGAAACGGGCATAGCCTTCCGCATACGCCCGCATCCTGGTGTTATTCGAGTTCAAACGCTCCGGTATAGAGCTGGTAGTACTGGCCCTTCTGGGCAAGCAGTTCTTCATGTGTGCCGCGTTCAATAATACGGCCGTGATCAAGCACAATGATCACATTGGAGTTTTTGACGGTGGACAGACGATGGGCAATGACAAATACCGTCCGCCCTGCCATCAGGGCATCCATTCCGCGCTGAACGATCTGTTCGGTACGGGTATCGATCGAAGAAGTCGCCTCATCCATAATCATGACCGGCGGATCCGCTACCGCTGCCCTTGCGATGGCAAGCAGCTGGCACTGGCCCTGCGAAAGATTCGACCCGTCGCCGTCCAGCATGGTCTGATATCCCTGCGGCAGATGCCGGATGAAGGAATCCGCACCCGCAAGCTTTGCGGCAGCGATGCATTCTTCATCGGTCGCATCCAGTCTTCCGTACCGGATGTTCTCCATAACGGTGCCGGTAAAGAGCACCGTCTCCTGCAGAACAATTCCGAGGGATTTCCGGAGGGAGGACTTCCTGATCTTGTTTATATTGATGCCGTCATACCGGATCTTGCCGTCTTCAATGTCATAGAAGCGGTTGATCAGGTTCGTGATCGTGGTTTTTCCGGCACCGGTTGCGCCGACAAATGCGATTTTCTGACCCGGTTTTCCGTACAGCGTAATGTTGTGCAGAACCATCTTGTCCGGGGTATACCCGAAGTCCACATCATAGAAGCGGACATCTCCGCGCAGTTTCACATAGGTGACGGTTCCGTCTGCCTGATGGGGATGTTTCCATGCCCAGGTGCCGGTCTTTTCCTCGCTCTCTTCAAGTGCGCCGTTCTTTTCCGTTGCGTTGACCAGGGTAACATAGCCTTCATCGCTTTCCGGTTCTTCATCCAGCATCGTGAAGATGCGGTCCGCTCCCGCAAGACCCATGACAATGGAGTTGATCTGCGGGCTGACCTGCTGGATCATACCGGCGAACTGACGTGACATACTGAGGAACGGGACAACGACCGCGATTGAAATCGGCAGCCCGGAGAAGGACAGGTTCGGCACATTGTATTCAATGAGCAGACCGCCGACAATCGCCACACATACATAGATGATGTAGCTGACATTGTTCAGGATCGGCATCAGGGTGTTGGAATACTTGTTGGCATTATACGCCGCTTCATAGAGCGCGTCATTTGCGGCATCGAACGAAGCTTCGGCTTCTTCCTCATGGTTGAATACCTTGATGACCTTTTCGCCGTTGATCATTTCCTCAACCACGCCTTCCGTCGCCGCAACATATTTCTGCTGGGCAATGAAGTAGCGGGCGGATTTCCCGCCGACGGTTCTTGTGATAAAGATCGAAACACACGATCCAAGGATGATGACAAGCCCCATCCAGACGCTGTAATACATCATGATGCACAGGATGGTGGTGATGGTGATCAGCGAGATCATCAGCTGCGGGAAGGACTGAGAAACCATCTGCCGCAGGGAGTCAACATCGTTGGTGTAGTAGGACATGATCGATCCGCGCTTGTTGGTGTCAAAGTATCGGATCGGGAGTGTTTCCATATGCGAGAACATCTCATCGCGCAGTTTGGCAAGCGTTCCCTGCGTGAAGAATGCCATCAGCTGGTTGTAAAGGAAATTGGCAAGCAGGGAACAGACATAGAGGCATGCCAGGGTAATCACATTCTGCATGACATCCGGGCGCACCGTTTCCCACGAAAGCCCCTGTTCCCAGCCGTTCTGAATGACCGCAACGACCCGCTGCTGGAATACCGCGGGCAGCGCGGAGATCACGGCATTGACACAGATCAGCACCATGATGAACGGAAGCAGCCGGGGGAAATAGCGGAACAGCATTTTAATCAGGCGGGCAACCGTGCCCTTGCGGGCTCTTCTTCTCTGACTCATGCGGCCGCCTCCGAAGCGCTCAGCACAGCGCTTTCTTCCGATTCCTGATGATTCTGCGAATAATACACTTCACGATAGATCTCATTGGTCTTCAGGAGCTCCTCACTCGTACCGATCGCGTTGATCGTTCCGTTGTCCATGACAATGATGCGGTCCGCATCCTCAACGGAAGAGGTGCGCTGGGCAATGATGATCTTGGTGGTGGAAGGGATATACTCTTTCATCGCTTTGCGGATCAATGCATCGGTGCGGGTATCCACTGCCGATGTACTGTCGTCAAGAATCAGGATCTTCGGTTTTTTCAGCAGCGCCCGGGCAATACAGAGACGCTGTTTCTGGCCGCCGGACACATTCGTTCCGCCCTGCTCGATATAGGTGTCATATCCGTCGGGCATCTTGTCGATAAACTCATCTGCGCAGGCAAGCATGCATACATGCTTTACCTCCTCATCGGTTGCGTCCTTGTCGCCCCAGCGGATATTCTCCGCAATCGTACCGGAGAACAGAACATTCTTCTGCAGCACCATCGATACCGAATCCCGCAGAACTTCCAGGTCATAGTTTTTTACATCGATTCCGCCGACCCGCACCGTGCCGCCTTCGACATCATAAAGACGCGGGATCAGCTGCACGAGCGAAGACTTGGAAGAACCGGTTCCGCCGATGATTCCGATGGTTTCACCGGACCGGATATGAAGATTGATGTGATCCAGGACCGGAGCTTCGGAATCCGCAAAGTAGCGGAATGTCACATCGTCAAAATCAATTGAGCCGTCCGGAACCTCCGTAACCGGATGTTCGGGATTGCGGATCGTGCTCTCTTCCGTAAGCACTTCGCAGACACGCTGGGCACTTTCGGCGGAGAACGTAATCATGACAAAGATCATCGACAGCATCATCAGGCTGCTGAGGATCTGGAAGCTGTAGGTAAGCAGCGTGGAAAACTGACCGATGTCGAGCGCCGTGCCGTTTGTCGTGATGATGAGCCTGGAGCCCACGGACAGTACAAACAGCATGACCGAATATATGCACATCTGCATCAGCGGGTTGTTCAGCGCAAGGATCCGTTCTGCCTTGGTGAAGATCCGGCGGATGTTTTCATTCGCTTCATGGAATTTCTCCGTCTCGTACTCCTCCCGCACAAACGATTTGACGACCCGGATCCCCTTGACGTTTTCTTCCACGGATTCGTTCAGGGCATCGTATTTCGGGAAGCCGGCCTTGAACAGCGGCATGGTAATGCGCGCCACCGTATACAGCCCGATTCCGAGCACCGGGATAACCGCAAGAAAGATCATCGCCATCGAGCCGCCCATGTAATACGCCATTGTAAATGAGAAGATGAGATTGAGCGGTGCACGGATCGCCGTGCGGATGATCATCATGAATGCCATCTGGATATTCTGAATATCCGTCGTAAGCCGCGTCACAAGAGATGCGGAGCTGAACCGGTCGATATTGGAAAACGAGAACTGCTGGATGCGGTAAAACACATCATGACGCAGATTGCGCGCAAACCCGCAGCTTGACCTTGCGCAGGTAAGACCTGCGAGATACCCGAACAGCAGGGACGCAAATGCCATCGCCAGCAGGATCCATGCGTAATGCAGGATGCGGCTGATTCCGCCTCCGGCCTTTACTTCATTTACCAGCAAGGCGATTGTATACGGTATCAGGGCTTCAAAAATCACCTCCCCGATCACAAGGAGCGGTGTCTGAATGGTCGGTGCTTTGAATTCCCGGATACTCCGGCTGAGGAGTTTTATTCTGTTCAAGAACAGTCACCTTCTTTCTTCCGTAAAAACGCTTGTCTTTCTTATATAAACGTTAGAATTCTATCACAGAATCACATAGTTCCGACATCGATCCGCCGGTCTGCTAAAATTAATTGGATGAAACCGGCCAAAGCCAGAATCAAAACGCTTTCCATTCCGGTGGAACCGGCAATGCTGGAGAAAGACGGATGCCGGAAAAAGGCCCGTGCCATCCTGCAGAAGGGAGCGATCAGCCATATGACCGAATCACAGCTCGCCTGTGAGCTCTATTTTCATGCGGTTATTTGCCATATCTGTACGTGTTTCCTCCGCCGGGGAATCCGGTTTGCCGTCTTCCGGAACCTGATGGCGCATGCGGATCCGATCGATCTCAGCGATTACGGGGATACCCTCTTCCGCCGGTTCTGTTTCCGGCTCCTCTGGCTTCTTCCAGGAGAAAAAAAGCGGTTCTGATTATCCGAACCGCTCCTTCATCCATTTCACAGATTCCATCGTTTCCTGCAGGCCGACTTCCGGCTCAAGGGAAACCGCCCCGGTATAGCCGGCTGCCTCCAGCTTCGGAAGCAGTTCCTCATACCGGATATCCCCGGCCCCGGCCGAAACATGCACAAACGGTTTCGGCTGAACAGCAGGATCATAGTGATAGTTCTTGATGTGAACATGCGCGATATACGGCGAAAGTTCCGTGAATTCGCGCGCCAGGTCCCAGGACAGATACCGGTCCGGGACATTTTCTTTTACCGCACGGTAGGAATTCGCCGGATCGTACAGGAGCCGCACATTCGGCCGGTCAACCCGGCGGATCAGCTCCAGCGTCATCTCCCCCTTGGGAAGATGGGAATACGGGCAGTTCTCCACCGCAAGCGTCACATGGTACGGTGCCGCAATATCCGAAGCTTCCTTCATTGCGTCCGCAATCGCGTCCATATCGGCGGTGTCGCCGAACGGCGGTTTCCGGTTGTCGGGAAAGCGGAACGGAAAGAGCCGGATCAGCGGGCTGCCCAGTTCTTCCGCAATGACGCAGGCCCGCTTCAGATGGGCCAGATGAGCTTCTTTCGCTCCTTCGACGGTATGAAAGGAGGCGTCAAATCCCGTCACATGATCGGCGGGATACAGCGGACAGACAAAGAACACCGTCGAGGCAAGATTGGATACCTTCAGGTCATACTGCGCAAGCAGACGCTTTACACGCTGCACTTCCGCATCATCGAGCTGTTCAATTGTTTTGTGATCGATATTGTGCAGTTCCGCGTATTCGTATCCGGCATCCCGGAGAACAGAAAACGCCTCTTCCGGCTTATCGCTGATCTGGTCTGTAATAATGGAACATTTCATGTTGTTTACTCCTTTGTTGGTTCAGATACCGGCTGTGGGTTCCACACCGGTGTAGAGGTCGGTAAGATCGGAAAGGTGCCGGATCACAGTCACCTCATCAAGGGAGGTGAACCGCGTGCCGTGGGGCCAGATCCATACCGGCTCCATTCCCGCAAGGTGCGCACCGTAAATATCCCGGCTGTACATGTCACCGACAAAGGCGCATTCCTCAGGTCTTACCCCAAGCTTCTCTGCGGTCATCCGGAAAATCTCCGGGTCCGGTTTTGCGGTGTCGGTGTCGCCGCTGACCGTTATCGCATCCATGATCTCTTCCAGGCCGCAGCGTTCCACTTTCCGGTGCTGGCAGTAGGAATCGCCGTTGGTGAGAATGCCGAGCAGATATCCCCGGTTCTTCAGCTCGCGAAGTGTCGGCATCGCATCGTCGTACAGCAGGGCGTTCTCACACTGGTGATGCGCCCAGTAGGACGTAAAGTCCTCGCCGAGATCGATGCCCGTTTTCGCCAGCACCTGCTCCCGCACATAACTCTTCCGCGCTTCGCCGTGCTGATCATAAATCAGAGCGCTCTGCACCACGATTTCTTTCAGCCAGGGATCGGCATCCGGCGCTTTTTCATTGATCCGCTGGATGTATGTCCGGTGAGAATATTCCTCCCGGTTTCCGAGCGTGTCATCAAAATCAAACAGAATTGCTTTAATTGTCATCGGTTTCACTCTTTCATTCCCATACCGGGCGATACACCCGCTGTCCTTTGATCTGCAGGGATTCAAACAGAACCGGGGATTCCGGCGCAAAGGAGACGACCGGCACATCAATATCATCTATCTCAATCCGGCCTTCCTTTCCGCGGACCAGCGTGATATGCGGCCGGAACGGTTTTTCGTCAAAGCGGACCCCGGCTCTCCTGCAGGCTTCACAGAGCTCGTTCTGCCAGACCTGAAGCGCTCTGTTTTCCGCAGCGCCGTAGACGATCTGATCGCCCCGTGTGCCGCCGAACCGCAGAAGACGGTCAAACTGGAGGCGGGTATCCGGCATCGGAATTTCCTGCAGGATACCGGAAATCCGCGCAATATCCGCATTCGTTCCCTTGCCGTAATACTGAACCGTCACATGCAGGTTTTCCTTTACGGGATAGTTCCCTGCACTCCGCCTGCGCAGGATTTCCTGCAGGCGGACTGCCGTATCGGCAGCTTCTTCCGATAACCGTATCGCTGAAAACAAAATCATATCCGTCACCCGATCTCCCCGCAGAACAGTCTCCGCACCGCTGCCTCATACAGGGCGGGATTTTCACAATAGGAACTTGCGTGCACCCCGTTGTCAATCAGAACCAGTTCTTTCGGAGCCCCGCAGGCCGCATGGTTTTCGCGGCTGTTCTCCGGCAGAACAAAATGATCATTTGCGCCATGGATAAACAGCACGGGAATGCGGCAGTCCGGAAGGACCCGCTTTGCGTCCGCTTCCGAAAAGCGGAATCCGGCGAACACTACGCAGAAGAACTCCAGCACCCATCGCAGCGGAGCCGCCGGCAGATGAAATGCCTGGCGGCACTGTACGGAAAGAATGTCCAGGGCGGAGGTAAACCCGCAGTCCGCAATGATTCCTTTTACCCGGTCGGGCAGCCCGGTCACGGAAGACAGCAGAACCGTCGTTGCGCCCATGGAAATACCGTACAGATATATCGGAAGATCCGGAAAGCGCTCCGCCGCATACCCGGCCCAGCTGCGCACATCCTGTTTCTCCTTTGCGCCGAAGGTCACATAGTTCCCCTCGCTCTTTCCGCTCCCGCGCTGGGTGATAAACAGCAGCGCACAGTGTTCGGAATGAAGCCATCGTCCCTGATCCGCAAAGTCATGCTTTGGGCCGCCCCGGTATCCGTGCACACAGATGATAAGACGTTCCGGCTTCTCACAGGGCAGATACTGCCCATGAAGACGCAGACCGTCGAAGGAAGAGATCCACACCTCTTCCATCTCCTGCCGGCAGAACCATTCCACATCCTCATCATGACGCGGCTGATAGTTCTTCCAGGCGCGAAGATCCGGATCGTCCTCCGTCACCCGCCGCTTTCCGGGCATGGCAAGACCCTCCCGTGTAAACGTATAAAGGAAGAAGACCCAACCGATACCCAGCAGTACCGCGGCTGCGGCGCAAAGAATCAGAAACATTGTCATGTCCGTTATTATAACATCAGCCCGAAAGTCAATGTAATGCTGGAAAAAGCAGAGATATAACGTACAATGTTAATACGTCGGAAAAGATCGGAGGAATGCCATGGCCAACAAAGTATGTGATTTCTGCCTTGAGGAAGGACGCGGTCTGTTCCATCAGCCGGAACGCCTTCCGGACGGACACTACATCTGTAAAAACTGCCGGAAGATCATCGCATCCTATGACCTGCCGGTGAAATATGATCTGTTTCAGCTGCTTGTCATATCCGAGCCCTATATGCAGGAAATGATGATGGGCGATTATCTGGAACACCACCGCCCGGAGGATGCGATCGCAAAATACTACCCGACCACCCCGATGCTGCTGCATCAGGGAGAACATGTTGTAAATATGCGCCCGGCTTCCATCACCGTGGAGCGCAGTAAGATTCCCGCAGAGCAGGCTGTGACCAGGATCGGTGATATCGGCCGGAAGCAGATTACCAACCTTCCCAACGCACGCCATTCGGACGGCACTGAGGTTGAAGGCACCCTGTATGAAACGGATGCGGCGCTGTATTTCCTGTCCGAGCACTTTATCAACTGTCACCGTCTTACTTCCGTCATCACGGACCACATTGATACGGATGCGGTCCATGTGCTGGAACACGGCAGGCAGTATTCCTACCGGATCAGCCACGCGGACCTGTTCCACCTGCGGTCTGTCTTCTATCATATGGCGGTTGCGGCGACGGAAAACCGGGAAAAGAGCCTGGTCTATCTCGCAAGCGAGAATACGATGACGCTTAACTCCGGCAAATACAACGTTCCCCGCAACATCAAGAGCGGTACCTACTGGGTAAACCCGGTTGAGGATGCGACCCTGCATGTGCGGGATGCCAACGGAAGAGTGCGCAGTGTCTCCAGCGGACGCCTGCGGATCGACAACGGCTCCGTGCTGGAAGTCGACGGGCAGTATGAAGTCCGTTACCGGAAACGGGAAGAAGGCGAAACCGGCGGGAACACGATTACGGCCGGTGCCTTTACCGGAACCCCGGACAACCCGGAAGAATCGTAAACGATGCGGAAAATAACCGCATCGTTTTTTATACAGGGCAGAAAAAACACTGCCCGCTTTTGGACAGTGTGTCAAATGACTCAGTTCTTTTTCCAGGTGGTTCTTGAGAACAGCACCATAATCGGCAGGATCTCCAGCCGCCCCGCCAGCATATCGAAGATCATGGTAATCTTGGACAGCGCGGAATAACCGCTGAAGTTGACGGTGGGACCGACCGACCCGAAACCCGGACCGATGTTGTTGAAGGTGGCCAGTATCGCCGAGATATTGGTTTCGACGGAGAATCCGTCAAGCGAGACCACAAGGAAGGAGAGCACCACGATCAGCACATAGGCAACGAGATATCCGTTGACGCTCGCCATTACCTTCTCATCCACTACGGCACCGTTGATACGCACCTTCCGAACTTCGGAAGAATGCAGGTTCTGATGGAAGCTCCGTACACCGCTCTTGACCAGCAGGATAAGTCTTGCGACTTTGAGGCCGCCGCCGGTGGAACCGGCAGAGGCACCGCAGCACATCAGAGCCAGCAGGATTGCCTTGGAAAACGAGGGCCATTTGTCAAAGTCGGTTGTCGCAAAACCGGTTGTGGATATGACACTGGCAACCTGGAATGACGCATGCCGGAACACTTCCGACAGGGAACTGTACATTCCGGAGATATTCCAGGCGATCAGCAGGATACTGATGACTACAATCGCCGCATACGTGCGCAGTTCCTCATCGTGGAAGACATCCCTTGCCCGCTTGATCAGCAGAAGGTAATAACAGCTGAAGTTGACCCCGAACAGCAGCATGAACACGGTAGTGACATTCTGCAGGTAGGGGCTGTATCCCGCAAAGGAATCGGCCTTGACGCCGAAGCCGCCGGTTCCCGCTGTGCCGAAGGCATGGCATACCGAATCAAACACGGGCATTCCGCCGATGATGAGGAAAAACATATCCAGCACGGTAAGACCGACATAAATGAGATACAGGATCTTCGCAGTCTGACGCATGCGCGGCACCAGTTTTCCGACCGAGGGGCCGGGTGATTCCGCCCGCAGGATATGCAGGGTGAATCCCTCATTCTTTCCGCTGAGCGGGACAATTGCCATCAGGAACACCAGCACGCCCATACCGCCGACCCAGTGCGTAAAGCTGCGCCAGTAAAGCAGGCCGTGCGACATGCATTCCACATCCGCAAGAATGGAGGATCCGGTTGTTGTAAAACCGGAGGCGGTTTCAAACACACAGTCGATATAGCTCGGAATCTCGCGGGAGATATAGAACGGAAGCGCACCGAACAGCGAAAGCGCGATCCACGCAAAGCCGGTCGT